>DATING010001241.1:0-1737 GCA_035474555.1 Longimicrobium sp.
CCCCGGCGGTGTGCTGGAGCGCCTGGTGCCCGATGCCGCGGCGGAGGGGGTGATGCGGACGGCGCGAGAGAACGTGCTGGGGTTCGAGTCCGCCGGGCCCGAGTGGCTCGGCCTCACCCTGGGCGAAGACCAGGCGGCGCGGGGTGTGCGCGGCTTTCTGCGCCGCGTGTTCGCGCCGCCGGACCGGCTGCTGGAGACGAGCGGCCGCAGGGTTGGAATGGCCGGACTCGCGTGGATCTATCTCACGCGCCCTTTCGTGCTCCTGGTACGGCACCGCAGGCGCATCGCGGACCTGGCCCTCCGCCGCCCCGCCGCGCGCGAGCAGCTGCGCCTGGCCCGCACCGGCGCCGCGCTCGATGCCTGGATCAGCGGCGGCGATCGCTGACGGGAGCCCATCCGCCAGACACAGACACTGTGTCTGCTGTTGGTGTCGGCGCAGGCCGACAGTGTGAAGTTGTAGCCGCGAATTCATTCGCTGTCCCCCGCCCGCTCCCCGCTCCCCGCTCCCGGCTCGCTCCTCGCCTCACCTCGCCTCGCCCTCGCTCCCTCTCCTCGCCCGCGTCGGCGCCACGCTCGACGGCTGGATGAACGGCGGCGACGAACGCCGACGCGGACCTGCTGCATCACTCCTCGGACGAACCCGCGTGCCTCCGGCTCCCCCGCCGAGGGCACTCGTTGTCTTGTTCAGGAGCGCGCCGGATGCGTCAGCGACCGTACAATTCGCTCCCTCTGCGCCAGCCGCGACACAAAACCATTGCGCCCGCATCAAGACCCTTGCAGATTTTCAGTAATTCTGACATTCTGAAGGAGCATCGTATGGCGAAGTCTGACAGCATCAAGGTCGGTAAGCGGGGCACGATCGTGCTTCCCGCGGAGCTTCGCCGGCAGTACGGCATCGACGAAGGCTCCACCGTGATCGCCGAAGCAACCGAGGAGGGCATCTTGCTCAAGCCAGCCGTTGTACTCGCCTTTGAGCGCTATTCCATCCAGCGCCAGGCGGAGTTCCTGCTCAACAACGCCATTGGTCCCGACGACTATCGCCGGGCGGTGGCCGAGGTGCGGCGCATGGGCCTGGACCCGGACCGCATCCCCCACGACCAGCTCGGCTCCTGAGGCCGTGCACGTCCTGTTTCTCGACGCCAACGTGCTCTTCTCGGCCGCGTACATGGCCGAGTCGCGCCTGCGCGAGTTCTGGACGCTGCCGGACGTGGAGCTGGTGACGTCGGCATACGCGTGGGAGGAGGCGTACCGCAACCTGCCCCGGCTGGAGCAGCAGAAGCGGCTGATGGCGCTCGGTCCCGGCGTGCGCATGGTGCAGGAGGGCGGCGCGTGGGCCCTGCCCGCAGACGTGATCCTTCCCGAGAAGGACCGGCCGATCCTCTCCGCCGCCCTCCTGAGCGGGGCCACGCACCTCATCACGGGTGACGCCACGCATTTCGGCGTGTGGTACGGCAAGCGGATCGGAGGTGTGCTCGTGCTCAAGCCCGCCGCATACCTGCAGTCGCTGCAGCAGGCGGAGCGCCCGGCGGAATCCGAATCCACCGGCCAGCCCGCCTGACGCCGCTCCGCACCCGTCGTTGGTGTCGGCGGAGGCCGACAGTGTGAAGTTGTAGCCGCGAATTCATTCGCTCGCGTCCCACCGGTGGCCCTCACCCGGCCTCGCTTAGGCTCGTCCACCCTCTCCCACAAACTGCGTGGGAGAGGGTATACACTTCTACGGGGTGACTGCTCTGGCGC
>DATING010001242.1:0-5715 GCA_035474555.1 Longimicrobium sp.
GGTCGCCGTCTGGTAGGTCCGGAGGGCGTCGGTGACCTCGCTGCGGACGGCGAGCTCGACCGCCTGGGCCTGGAGCTCGGCCTGGCTGCTGCGGGCCTGCTGCTCGGCCAGGCGCCCCTGGTTCCGGTTCAGGAGGGGGAACGGGATCGAGACACCCAGGCCGACGCTCGGGTCACCGTCGCCCTCGCGGCGCGCCAGGACGCCCACGGCTACGTTGGGGCGCCCTTCGCGCCGTGCGAGGTCGCTCAGGGCCTGCGACTCCAGGACCGCCGTGCGCTGGGCAACGAGGTCGGGGCGACGCCCCAGCGCCAGCGCGACCAGCGAATCGCGGCCGGTGGCCGGGGCCGGGGCCGGAGCCGCGGCGGGGACGGATGCGGGAAGCCGGATCGGCTGGTCGGGGGAAAGCCCGGTCAGGCGCTTGAGCTGCAGCTCGGCGCTGGTGAGCTCCCGGCGGGCGGCCAGCACCCGCGCCCGGGCGCGGCCCAGCTCCACCTCGGCGAGGTTGGCTTCCAGGGCGCTCACTTCGCCCTCCCGCAACTGGATCCGGACGGCCCGCAGCAGCTGCTCGTTCAGGTCGAGCACCTCCTCCGCGAGCTGGAGGCGCTGGCGCGCGGCGTAGGTGTCGAAGTAGGCGTTGCTCACGTCCCCGAGCGTGATCCGGGCCGCGTTGCGCACCGTCAGGTCGGCACGCTGGACGCCGAACCCGGCTGCGCGCACGCGGGCGCCACGCTGGCCCGCCCACTCCACTTCCTGGGTAAGGGACGCCTCGTACTCACCGGCGCCGCCCCCGGTCGCTGCCCCCGGCAGCTCCAGGCTCGCCTGCGGGTTGAAGGCGGGCAGCCGCGCCTGGCGTAGCTGCCCGCGCGCGATCGCGCCCTCGCGGCTGTCAGCGAGGAACTGCGGGTTCTGGCGGAGCGAGAGCCGCTGCGCCTCTTCCAGGGACAGGGTGATCGTGTCCGCCACCGCGGCGGACGGGGTCTGCGCGGCCGCCGGACGCACTCCCACGAGGAGGAGGGCGAGCAGCGCCGCGGCGACCCGGGTCAGAAAGGACCAGGCCACATTCATCCAGAAATCTCGGCATCGCGCCGGACGGGCCACGGCCACGCCCCGGGTGCAGACGCACGGGGGCACGGGACCCTTGGCTCAGGTCCGGAGCTAGTTCGTTGTCAGGGGGTGCTGCTGAGGCCGGATGAGTGCGCGGTGATCCCGCGGGCGCGTACGATGCGCCTCCGGCGAGGGCTTACGCCCGGGGAGGGTGGAACTGTGCCGAGATCCGGCGAGAGGTGTAGTGCAGCGGCTCGGAGAGGCTCGGCGTCGCGGCCATGGACGCGAGCGCCCAGGCGAACGGCGAGGGAACGACGGCGGTGTGCTGGTGCGTGCAGTGGTCGAGCGCCGTCCCGTGCTGATGGGCCGGCCCGCGGTGGTGCTCGGCGGGCACGGAGCCGCCCTCATGGGCATGCTCGCCGCCGTTCGTGGCCAGCGTGTGGGCCCGAAGGGTCTCCGCAGATTCGTGGTGCACGATCCGCTCACGCAGCGGCCCGACCACGGACTCCAGGTAGGAGCCGACGGTCAGGAGCAGCAGCAGGAGAGCAAACCGGGACCTCACGACAGGGTGAGCCGTATCAGGAGATGTGTGCCTCCCGGAACCCCGGGAGGGCGCTCCCGCGGCGCCACATGCCCGTACCTGCCGGGGATGGACACACGCGTGCCGCGCGGTTAGACTGCGAAGGCAATGTATGAAAGGGTGCTCATGAATGCAAGGACCCGGGGCAAGCGCCCCGGTGCGGTGCGGGACGATGCCTGCGACGCGCCATGCGTGGACGAGGTGAAGGTCGTGCGGGCGCGCGCGGCGATGAAGAGCCTGGACACCCTCGCCGCCCTGGCGGAAACGTTCAAGGTACTGGGAGATCCCACGCGCGTGCGGATCGCGTGGGCGCTGTCGCGCGAGGAGCTCTGCGTCTGCGACCTCTCGGCGCTGCTCGGGATGTCGCAGTCCGCGATCTCGCACTCGCTCCGTGCGCTTCGCGACCTTCGCCTGGTGCGGTACCGCAAGGAGGGACGGATCGCCTACTACGCGCTCGACGACGCGCACATCGCGGAACTGCTCCAGCAGGGCGTCCAGCACGTGGAGGAGGAGGCGTGACGGACGGCTGGAGGTCGCACCCTGCCGCCGCGTGGGTGAGCAGGGCGGCTCTCTTCCCGGAGCTCAACCTCCTGGTCTTCGCGTTCCTGCTGCACTTCCCGCTGGAGCTCTGGATCATGGAGCCCAAGCTCCCAGCCGATCCTCACATCCTGGAGCGCGGCGAGGTGACGGCGGTGTGCGGCACCGCGGCCGCCGGGCACGCAGCCGTCGCGCTGCTTACGTTCTGGCTCATCGCCGGCGCGGGGAAGCGCAGTTGGGTCCTTCGGCCGCACTGGGCGGAGACGCTGCTGTTCGTGGGGTGCTCCGGTGTTTTCACGCTCGTTGCGGAGCCGGGGCTCGGGATGATGCTGGAGCAGGCCTCTCCGCATGCGGACACACTCGCCAACGTATGGGGCGGTGGCAGGGTCCTGCCGTCCCTCCTGCAGGCGTTCGCTGTCCCGGCGCTGCTGGTCTGGATCCTTGGCCGCCAGCTCCAGGCATGCCCGGCCGACACTGCGGCCGCTGAAGCGGTGCCGGCCGACGAGCAGATTACGAGTGGCTCCCTCGGATGAAGCGGTTTTCATCCCGTGTCATCCGTGCCCGCGACCCCGCTATGACCAGGCGACGGAGGAGACTGCGAGGCACGTCCTGGCTTGCCGCGGCGTTCGCGTTCGTTCTCGGCGCCTGCGGAAAGCCGGACGTCGTCTTCGAGTCGCACCTGATGCACGATCACGGCGACGAGCACGGGATGCCGTCCATGAGCCACAGCGCGGACATCCAGCCGGGTCAGGGAGAGATCCGGGTCAGCGGCAAGGTGCCTGTGGGGCTCTGCCCCGCGGTCCGTGGCGAGGTGGAGCTCGAGGAGCGACAGCTGTCCCTGCACGTCGACACCCGCCGCCCAGAGGAGCGGAAGGGCGAGCGCTGCGAATCACCTCATCCAGTCGCCATGGCCGAGTACACCGCCACCGTCGCGGGACTGCCCGCGGGCGAGTACAGGGTGGTTGTCCACCACGACGCGATGTCAGTGACCCAGGACCGCAACGATTCGAAGAGGAGGCGGACGCGTTACAGCAAGGCCGAGGTCGCGGACGTCATGGTGCAGGTACGGTAGCGTCGGGCTGTGTCCAGCAGTACGCCGTCGAACCGGCATTCCTGCTGCGCGATTCCGGATGCGGTGGCACGAACGATCCCTCACCAGCTCCGGGCGATTCCTGCCATCACGAGGTCGTTGTCTCCCCGGCCGCCGCGTAAGAGCTGTACGCCGCTGAACAGCTCGAAGCGTCCGAGGCGTAAGCTGGGGCGGAGGACCGCCGACCGGCGGGCTGCATGCCCGTCGAACCGCATGGCGGCATAGGTCGCGGTCAGGGTGAATCGCTCGTCCCACGAAGCGGTGACTTCCGCGCCCAGGGAGGCAGACGCGAATCCGTCGGTGTTCTCGTATGCCGCGAAGTGCGTCATCTCCCCCAGGTCGACGTGGGTCTCCAGCCCGTGTGGATCGCGATCGAAACCGGAACGGCTCCCGAACACCGTCGCGACGATCCCGCCACGCTCGACCTGCACGCCGCCGAAGATCATCCCGTGCGCTACGGTGGCCGGCTCGGCCGTCGCCGAGTTCGTCGCCTGCACGCGAGCGTAGACGGAGTTCGCGAAGACGCGGACCTCGGTCGCCGCGGAAGCGTGGACTGCGTGCGTGGCGTGCGCTCCGAGAGCCCATGCATGCTGCTCTTCCGTCGGCAGGTAGCCGAAGGTGAAGACGCGCAACTCCAGCGCCTCGGAGAGCTCCCCGCCGAACTCGAGCCCGAGCGACGGAAACGCGGGCTCTCCAAAGCTCTCCTGCACCACGTGCGCGCTGATCCCGAACGTGCCTCCCCAGGCCTCCCGGCTGAAGCTCAGGCCCGCGTGGCGGTAGCCCTCGCGGCCCATGAAGAACTCCGCTTCGGTTTCGGATCCATGCAGGAACCAGAGGCTCCTAGTCGTGTCGGGCGGGACACCGGGTTCGACGGCCGCGCTGGCCGTTCCCGGAGCCGCAATCCTCAGTATCAGCAGCGTCACCACGAGCCATCCAGTCCGCCGACCGGTCGCCGTCAGCGGCATGCGGTACCCTCCGACCGGTCGCTGCCCGCCCCGTCGCCCTCGTACCGGGGACAGTAGCGGACCCCGCGGGCGACGTCCGCTAGGAGCGCTTCAGCCAGGGCGAGCAACTCGTCGACGCGCGCATCGGCGAGCGAGTAGATCCCGAAGCGCCCCTGCTGCTCGCGGACCACGAGCCCGCAGTCGAGGAGGCAGGCAAGGTGATTGGAGACGTTCGGCTGGCCCAGGGACGTCGCTACTACCAGATCGCCGACGCTGCGCGGCCCGACCCGCAGCGCTTCCAGGATGGAAAGGCGCGACGGATCGCAGAAGCCGCGGAACAGCTTGGCTCGCGTTTCGAGCGGGATTGTTGGGATCGTCAGCATCATCAGTACTCTTCGACCGGGTTGCGTCAGCCGACAATGATGCTTTGGATCCGCGCGATGCCGTCTGCGCCGGTCGTCACCGCGATCTCCGCGCGCTCGGGCTCCGGTTCTTCGCTGCCGGCCTTCGGACCCGGAGGCGCGCCGGCGGCTTCGAGGCGTGCATTCGCGAGCGGCTGACCGTTGAGCAGCACCTGCACTGCGATGGTGTCGCCGCTGCGGAGCGTCGCGGGATCGCGCATCGGAAGGAGCTCGAGTGCCTGCCCGACCGCTCGGTCGAACACACGCGGCCCGCCCGAGCCGACTTCCACGAACGTCTTCGCGTACCGCACGTAGCGCAGGGTGACACTGTCGGCCGACGTGCTGCCGCCGGCGCGGAAACGCTCCATGAGATCCGGCCCACCCTCCGCCTGCACCTGGCTGCTGACACTCTCCGCTGGCCCGGCGATGGCGATCGGCTGGGACGCCGCGGCAATGAGGAACTGTCCGGCCGCCGCCGGCCGAACCGCCAGCCGCAGGGACGTGCCGTGGACGGCGACGTCCCTGACGGGCTGCCTTCCGTCGGCGTCGAGGATCGACGTTTCGGCGAGCTGTTCCGGGCGCAGTGCCACATCGTTACCGGGAAACGGGCTGGCCTGCCCGCGGACGACCACGCTCTTGCCCAGCTGGACGGCGAACGCATTAGGTACCAGCCAGAAATCCTGCCCGGCCAGCGCGCCGGGTGCTGCGGCCCACACGATCATGGCCGTACCAAGGACGGCGGGGTGTTTCAGGCCAGGTGCAGACCTCATACGCATTCTGAGACTCGTCAAACGTGTGGGCCACAGCCGGCGAGCCACATCCATGGTGTGGTAATAGCCTGCAAGAGCAAGATTTAGGCTACGGTTCGTCCTGTCCGGCCGCGCTGGCGTCAACCAGGCCGGCGCGATCCGTCCTCAGGCTTTCACGTGGTGGACGGCAGCGCAGGCCGGCGCGAGATCTTCGAAGTCAAGGAATAGGAGAACGCGGCGGACCGGACCGCGGGGAGCGACTGCAAGAGCCCCCCATATCCCCAAAGAACGGGCCATGCGAGGCACGGGACGATGGCGGTTACTCGGCGCTCTTCGCCTGCGTCGCGGGCAGCCATGTGCAGGCCCCGCC
>DATING010001243.1:0-4998 GCA_035474555.1 Longimicrobium sp.
GTGCTGGGATCGCGGAGACATCCGCATCCACGTGTGGTCCAGCGAGCTCATCCTCGCCCGTGGCGTGGGCCAGGGGATGGATGGGAAGCACCGCGGTGAAGTAGGTGCGGGCCTCGTCCGTCTCAAATCGTGGAACGGGCGAGCCGTTGTCCTGCATTGCCTTGAAGATGCTGGGCACGCCTGTGCCGCGCCCTTCCGTCAGCCTCAGCTCCTTCAGGAACTCGCCGATCCGGCGGTTGCGGTACCGCCGCGCTACGACGCCGCCCCCGTTCAGATGATCCATGCGGATCGAAATGTCCGGGCCGGGAAAGCTCGTGATCGACATCTCCGTCGGTGTGACCTGGACCTCGATCGGCTCACGCACGTCGTATCCACGATGGTACACGGCGTTCGCCAGCGCCTCTTCCACGGCGGCGTACGGAAAGGTCATGAACCGGTCCGCCTCTGCGCGCCCGGGGCGTTTCTGCACTCGTTCGCTGATGAAGGTGGTCTCGATGTATGCGAGCGCCTCCCGGAGCTGCTTGCCGAGTGGGCCGGAGAACTGCTTTTCGCGGATCTCGCCCGCCTTTCCCTCCGGGAAATGGACGACGTCGATCTGCACCTGTGGAAGAAAGCGGCGGGGATCTTCCGTAAAGAACAACAGACCCACGTTTCGGGGATGAAAATTCTCCGGCGGGCCATCAACGATCTGCATCGCAACACAGAGTTGATCGAAGCCCATGGAGCCCGACGCATCGAACAGAGCGCTTTTTACTTCCTGGAGATGCGCCTGGATGAGACGGAGCGAGAGGTCGCCGAGCGCCACGTCATGCCGCGCACGGTCGTCGAACGGCACGTTGGCCGCAAGCTGGAGCAGCTCTCCTTCGAGCTCTCCCCGGGCCTGGACCGTGGCGGAGCCGCACCGGACGAAATAGGCATGGTTCTTCTCTCCCCGGGCAAGCGACAACGGTGCCTTGTAGGGCCGGTTCTGACCGCCGGGCACCCAGAGCACCAGGACGTGACGACCATCGAGGACATAGGGCTCGACCACCGGGTGGTACGAGGGTGTAATCCGGTGGGAGACGTTCAGGACCTCTTTCTGGATGCGATCGAGCTGATTGGACTGCAGCCCGACGGGGGGCAGCACCGGTCGCCCGTCCTGCTCGGCAACGCCTACGACGAAGTACCCGCCACCCCAATTGTGCAGGTCGTTGGCGAATGCGCAGAGGGTATGGAGCGCCGCCTCCGGGTTCCACCCTTCCTTGAACTCCAGGCGCTCCCATTCTACGACGGTACCGGTGAACAGATCGGGTATGTGGATGGGAAGAGCCATGGCCTTTCCGTATCGTCGTTCTGGATCGCCAGTGGAACCATCGCGAAGGCGCAGAACGGTACAACGTGAACGCTCCGGGCAACAGTGTGCGGCGGCCACGCCCTGGCGTTTCGCCGACCACCCCAGGACCGCATACGAAAACGAGGCGCCCCTCGGGACGCCTCGCGCATCGAAGCCCATCATCTGCCGTCACCGCCGTTGCAGGCTGTAACCTGTAACCTGTCCCCTGTAACCCGCAGTTCCCGTCACCTCGACGCGGCCTCGAACGGCCCCGGTAGCACGAACGCCGGCTCCACGCCGGGCGCACGCAGCACAAAGCCCTCGCGCGCATCACCCACCACCATCCACCGCACGGGCGACGCCCCGCGGTGCACGTCCGGCCGCACCCGCGCCGACAGCCGGCCGATGGCCTCCGGCCCCCCGCCGGAGAACGCGGCCCGCAGCACCTCGTACTCCACCACGTCGCCCGCGGGGTCCGCGCGGCGGCCGCCCGGCACCTCGCGCACGAAGACGATGTACTCCGTGAACGGGATCACCCGCGGCGCCAGGCCGGCCCCCAGCGAGCGCGACTCGCCCGAGCGCAGGTCGCGCAGCTGCACCTCGCGCCCCGCCTCGTACACGATCACCGTGCGGTTGGGGTCGAAGAACGCCGGCACCACCCCGTCCACCACCTGTACGTCCTGCGCCAGCGGCACCAGCGACGACGCGCCGGGAAGCTCCACCCACAGCGCCCCCGTCTCCACGCCCGCCGCGGAATCCGCGGACGTGGGATGGAAGACGACCTGCGGCAGGTCCTCGCGCCCCGAGCTGCGCAGGTCGCCGCGCCGGTCGCGCACCAGCCGGGCGCCGCGCGCCTCCAGCAGCTCCAGCAGCTGCCTCGCGATGGTGCGCACCTGCGCGTCACCCTCGCGGGCCAGCAGCGTACGGACGAGCGGCGCGTCCTCCACGTCCAGCCGCTGCAGCACGTTCAACCGCACCCGCGCCGACCGGTCCGTCGCGGCGGCACGGATGGCCACCCGCGCCTCGGCGGAATCCACCGCGAACCGCTGCAAAATGCGAACGGACGCCGCCCGCAGCACGTCCGACGCGCTGCCGGCCAGCTGCACGCGCAGCAGGTCCACCGTCCCCGGCGCGGCGCGGTCCGCCAGCAGCTCGGCCGCGTTGGCCCGCACGTGGTCGTCCGCCGACTCGTCGCGGATCAGGCCCACGAGCACGGCGTCCAGCTCCGGGCCCATCACCACCAGCCGCTCCCGCTCGCGGTAGTACGCCGGGGTGGGCTCCTCCACGTTCAGGATGCGCACCACCTGGTTCACCAGCAGCGGCCGGCCGTAGCGCGGCGGCGGCGCGCGGTTCACCAGGCCGCACCCGCCCAGCACGCACAGCCCGGCGAGCGCGAGCGCGCTCCGGGCCATCCTGCGGAAGGAGAAGGTGCGTCCGAACGACATGGGTCCGTTTCGGTGGATGGGAATACGGCGGCGGATCAGGCGCCCGGCGTGAGCGAGCCCAGCACCCGCGGCCCCGCCGCCCCCGTGGCCGACGGCAGGTTGGCCGGAATGCCGCGCAGGTGCGCCCACGCCAGCACCGCGAAGGCCACCGCCTCCTTGGCCTCGGGATCAACGTCCAGCGTGCTCCCGTCCAGCACAGGGAGCGGGTGCAGCAGCGCACGGATGCGCTCCGACAGCACGGGATTGCGCGAGCCGCCCCCCGTCAGCACCACCTCGTCCACGCCCAGGGGGATCACCCAGCGGGCGTACGCGTCGGCCACCGTGCGCGCCGTGAGCTCCGTCAGGGTGGCCACCAGGTCCATCCAGTCCTGGTCCCCCTCCGGCGCGATGGCCTCCACCAGCCGCTCGACGAACGGCCGGCCGAACTCCTCGCGCCCCGTGGACTTGGGCGGCGGCGCGGCGAAGTAGGGATGCTGCAGCAGCTCCGCCAGCAGCGTCTCGTCCACCCGCCCCCGCGCGCCCAGGCGCCCATCGCGGTCAAAGCGGTGGCGGCCCCCCGTGGCGATCTCCACCGCCGCGTCGATGAGCGAGTTGGCCGGCCCCGTGTCGAAGGCGAACACGGGCTCCGTGCTCCCCCGCGGCGGCACGCGCGTCACGTTGCCGATGCCGCCCAGGTTCTGCAATGCGCGGGCGCGGTCGGGGACGCTGAAGAGCAGCTGGTCCGTCCACGGCACCAGCGGCGCCCCGTGCCCCCCCGCGGCGATGTCCCGGGTCCGGAAGTCGCTCACCACCGGGCGCCCCGTCCGCTCCGCGATGGTCGCCGCGTCGCCCAGCTGCAGCGTGGCGCCCCGGCGTCCCTCCGCCGGCGGCCGGTGCCACACCGTCTGCCCGTGCGAGCCGATGGCATCCACCGTGGCCACCTCCACCCCCGCCGCCGCGCAGACGGCCAGCGCGGCCTCCGCCAGCCACTCGCCCAGGTCCGCGTGCAGCCCGCAGAGCGCCTCGGCGTTGCCGGCCACGATGGCGTCGTGGCTCAAGCGGCGCCGCTCGTCCGTGTAGGGGACGGTGAGGGCGTGGACCACGTGGACGCGCACGTCCTCCGTCCCCGTCCCCTCCACGTCCACCAGCGCCGCGTCCACCCCGTCCAGCGACGTCCCCGACATCAAGCCGATGAGCCTCACGCGGCCGCCCCCGCGCGGGCCGCGGCGCGCAGGGCCGCCAGCAGGTGCCCGTCCATCTGCGCGGCGGCCTGGAAGAGCTGGTAGGCCGTGGCGCCGTCGTACGGGCCGCCGCGCACCGTCCAGTCCCACACGTTCAGCCCCCGCCGCTGCACCATGACGAAGCTGCGCATCCGCAGCCGGATGTACTCCGACAGGAGACCCTCGGCATCGTCGGGCAGCCCCTCGCCGCCCGGGGCCGCGCCCGCCTCGCGGCCCTCGACGATGGCCTCCAGCGTCGCCTGCAGCGCCATCTCCCCCTCCACGCCCCGCCGCAGGACGCCGATCACCTCCGGATGGTCACGGGGCGCGTCTTCCACGGCCACGCGCAGGGCGCGCGGGGCGATCTCCACGCGGACGAGCAGCTCTTCCCACTCCACCTCGGAGGGGGGGCGCGCGGGGAGGGTGCGGGGATCCACGGACCCGATCACGTAGCCTCCCCCTTGAGCACGTCGCCCAGGCGGCCGCCGGCGCGGGCCAGCTCCTGCGCCGCGCGGTCGCGGTCCACCCCGGTCCAGTGCATCACCATGGCCGTCTTTACGCTTCCCCCGGAGCGGGCCAGCAGGTCGCGGGCGGCGTCGCGCTCCAGGTCCAGCGTTTCCATGAGGATGCGCTCGCTGCGGTCGCGCAGCTTCTGGTTGGTGGCGCGCAGGTCCACCATCAGGTTGCCGTACACCTTGCCCAGGCGGATCATGGCGCCCGTGGTGATCATGTTGAGCACCAGCTTGGTGGCCGTCCCCGCCTTCATCCGCGTGGATCCGGTAACGACCTCGGGGCCCACCAGCGGGGCGATGACGACGTCGTACACCTGCAGCATCCACTCTTCCGGCTGCGTGCAGAGCAGAAAGCCCGCCTTGGCGCCGCGCTGCTTGGCCCGGGTGAGCGCCCCGTGCACGTACGGCGTGGTTCCGGACGCCGCGATGCCGAAGATGAAGTCGTCGCGTCCCACCTCCATCTCGTCCATCACGGCGCCGCCATCCTCGCGGCTGTCCTCGGCGCCCTCGGCCGCCTTGAGCAGCGCGTC
>DATING010001244.1:0-1895 GCA_035474555.1 Longimicrobium sp.
GAACGCGGCGGAGATCCGCCTGGACGCGCCCATCGGCGACAGCGACGACAGCCAGCTGATGGACCGCTTCGTGGCCGACAGCGCCATCGAGACGGAGAACGAGGTCGAGGAGCGGCTGCTCAGCGAGCGCATCGACAAGGCGCTGGGCACGCTGCAGCCCCGCGACGCCAAGGTGCTCAAGCTGTACTTTGGCCTGGAAGGCGGCCGCGAGCACACGCTGGAGGAGATCGGCGACATCCTGGGCGTGACGCGCGAGCGCATTCGCCAGCTGCGCGACCGCGCGCTCAAGCGGCTGCGCGAGGGCGAGATGGGCGAGGCGCTGGCCAGCTTTGCAGCGTGACACCCGGCCGCGGGACGGATATCTTCACGGCACCTCTCCACCCGGAGGGGTGCCGTGTTGTTTTAGCGCGCGGCGCGGCCTTCCGGAACACCTTCAATCAACGGGCGTGACTTCATTTCTATGCTGAGCGGTACGGTTCGCCGCGGGGTGGGCGGCGTGTACGAGGTGGAGACGCCGGAGGGCGTGGTAGAGGCCATGCTGCGCGGCCGCCTCAAGCGCGACGAGCGCATGGGCGCCAGCGTGGTGGTGGGAGACCGCGTGGAGATGGCGGAGGAGACGGCCGGCGAGACCACCGTGTGGGCCATCCAGCGCGTGCACGAGCGGACGACGGTGCTGGCCCGCCGCGCGCCGGGCAAGGCGCCGCGCCCCAAGCCCATCGTGGCCAACGTGGACCAGGTGCTGGTCGTGTTCGCGGCGGCCAACCCGGACCCCCACCTGCGCATGCTGGACCGCTTCCTGGTGATCGCCGAGTCCAGCGACATCGCGCCCGTAATCGTGGCCAACAAGACGGACGTGTCGGGGATGGAGCGGGCGAGGAAGATCTTTGCGCCGTACGAGCGGGCCGGCTACACGGTGCACTACACGGCGGCCAAGGCGGGCGTGGGAGTGGATGCGCTGCGCGAGGCGCTCTGCGGGCGCCTGTCCGCGCTGGCGGGCCCGTCCGGCGTGGGCAAGAGCAGCCTGCTGAACGCCGTGCAGCCCGGGCTGGGGCTGCGCGTGTCGGAGGTGAGCCTGGCGGTGAACAAGGGGCGCCACACCACGGTGACGGCGCAGCTGATTCCCCTGGAGTGCGGCGGATGGGTGGCGGATACGCCCGGGCTGCGCGAGGTGGGGCTGTGGCAGATGGAGCCGGACCAGCTGCAGTTCTACTTTCCCGAGTTCGAGCCGCTGCTCGGCGGATGCCGCTACCCCACCTGCACGCACACGCACGAGCCCGGCTGCGCCGTGCGCATGGCCGCCGAGGCCGGCGAGATCGACGCGGGGCGCTACGACAGCTACCAGCGCATCTTCCGCGGCGACGACGAGACGTGGTGAGGGGGTAGAGGGGTCCAAGACCCCTCGCCCGGTGAGTCGAGGGGGCGGAGAGAGCCGGGAGCGGAGAGGGCCGGGTCGAAGAGGGGCGGGGTCGGAGGAGGGCCGGGAGCGAATCGATTCGCGGCGGGGCGGGAGCGAATGAATTCGCGGCTACAACTTCACACTGTCGGCCTCCGCCGACACCGGTGCACCGGCGGCGTGCCGTCGCGTCCTCCCGTCTCCGCCTGGATGAAAAATTCCGCCACAGCGTTGTTTTCCTGAGGGAGGCGCCGCCGGGACCATCCCGCGCCGCGATCCATGGCGCCGACCGAAGGATCTACCCTCCCCGCGCTCGACCGCGGCCCTGCTCTCCGGATCCCGCCCGCGATCGATCTCCCTTCATCAGCCGATACGCAGCGAATCCCCGCCGCGGCTCCCTTCCCTACCCCACCTCCACCACGCGCGCCGGGTCAAAGCCGTCGATGGCGTCTTCGGGATAGCCGCGCTGGTTGCTGAGCACGCGCGTGCCGCCCATCTCGTA
>DATING010001245.1:0-3252 GCA_035474555.1 Longimicrobium sp.
AAGAAGCTCTCCTCCACCCCCACCCGCTCCAGCCGCAGCACCTCCGCCCAGATCCCCGCCAGCACCTCCTCCACGGGGGTGCGCGGCGCCACGTGCTTCTCCTCCGCCGACGCATACTCCGGCGCCGGCAACGCCTTGCGGTCCAGCTTGCCGTTGGCCGTCAGCGGCAGCGCGTCCAGGGAGACGAACGCCGCGGGCACCATGTACTCCGGGAGTTCCCGCAGCAGGTGCTCGCGCAGGGCGCCCGCCTCCACGTCGCCCACCACGTACGCCACCAGCCGCTTTTCCCCGGGCACGTCCTCGCGGGCCACGACCACGCAGTCGGCGACGCCCTCGCTCCCCCGCAGCGCGCCCTCGATCTCGCCCAGCTCGATGCGAAAGCCGCGCACCTTCACCTGGAAGTCCAGCCGCCCCAGGTACTCGATGGCGCCGTCCGCCCGCCACCGCGCCCGGTCGCCCGTCCGGTACAGCCGTGCGCCGCCTTCGGTCGAGAACGGATCGGGGACGAAGCGCTCCGCCGTGAGCGCCGCGCGGCCCAGGTAGCCGCGCGCCACCTGCACGCCGCCGATGTGCAGCTCGCCCGCGACCCCCACCGTCACCGGCTCGCCCGCCGGGTCCAGCAGGTAGATGCGGACGTTGGCCATGGGAGATCCGATCGGGGTCATGGCGGACGCGTCCGGCCGGCCCGTGCAGGGCCAGGCGGTGACGTCCACCGCGGCCTCGGTGGGACCATAGACGTTGTACAGCCGGGCCCAGGGCGCCTGGTCGGCGAAGCGGCGGACGAGCTCCGCGGGGAGCGCTTCGCCGCCGCACATCACCGTCCGGAGCGCGTGGCACGCGGCTAGCCCCCCCTCGTCCACCAGGGCCTGGAGCAGCGACGGAACCGCGTGGAGGGTCGTGATCCCCTCGCGCTGCATCAGCTCCAGCAGGTACGCCGGGTCCCGGTGTCCCTCCGGCCGCGCCAGCACCAGCCGGGCGCCCACGAGCAGTGCGGGAAGCAGCTCCCGCAGCGAGGCGTCGAAGCTGTACGGCGTCTTGTGAAGCACCGTGTCGTCCGCGGCGAGCCCGGCAAGGTCCTGCATCCAGCTCAGCGCGTTGACCACGGCGCGGTGCGGAACCCCCACGCCCTTGGGCCGGCCGGTGCTTCCGGAGGTGTAGATGACGTACGCCAGGTGCTCCGGCGTGAGCGTGCCGCGTTCCGGGTTGGTCGCCAGGTGGTGGCCCCAGGCCGGTGCAGCCTCGTCCAGCTCCAGCACCGGCGCGCCCGTGCTCCCGATCCCGTCCCGGAGCGCCCGCTGCGACAGCACCACCGCGGGGTCGCTGTCGTCCAGCATGTACGCCAGCCGCTCCGCCGGGTAGGCGGGGTCCAGCGGCACGTACGCACCGCCGGACTTGAGCACCGCCAGGAGCCCCACCATCATCTCCAGGCTCCGCTCGACGCAGAGCCCCACCCGCGCATCGGGGCCCACGCCCAGGGAGCGGAGGTGGTGCGCCAGGCGGTTCGCCCGACGGTTCAGCTCCGCGTACGTGAGGGGTTCCCCTTCGAACACCAGCGCCGTCGCGTCGGGCGTGCGCGCCGCCTGCGCCTCGACGAGTTCGTGGAGGCACCGGTCCGCCGGAACCTCGGCCACCGTCCCGTTCCACGCCTCCAGGACGAGCGCGCGCTCCGCATCCCCGAGCAGCTTCAGCTGCGAAAGCCGCACGTCCGCGTCGGCGGCCACCTGCTCCAGCACCCGCTCCAGGTGGCCGAGCATCCGCCCGATCGTGCCGCGCTCGAACAGGTCCGTGCTGTAGTTCAGCGCGCCACGCAGGCCGTGGGGGGTCGTCCAGAGCGTCAGGGACAGGTCGACCTTGGCGATCTCCATGGCCGCTCCGGCGCCGCTGACCTCCAGCCCCGCAAGCGCGCCTCCCCCGCTCTCCGCGTTCTGCAGGCTGAACATCACCTGGAACAGGGGCGAGTGGCTCAGGGAGCGCTCGGGCTGCAGCTCGGCCACCAGCTTCTCGAAGGGCACCTCCTGGTGCGCGTACGCTCCCAGCGTCGCCTCCCGCACCCGCCGCAGCGTCTCGCGGAAGCTCGGGTCGCCCGAGAGGTCGGTCCGCAGCACCAGCGTGTTGACGAAGAAGCCGATCAGCTCCTCCACCTCGCCGCGCGTGCGTCCGGCGATGGGGCTGCCCAAGACGATGTCGTCACCGCCGCCGTACCTGGACAGCAGCACCCCGAAGGCAGACAGCAGCGTCATGTAGAGCGTCGCCCCCTCGCTCCGCCCCAGCCCCTGGAGACGCTCCAGCAGCTCGGGGGAGAGCGCCACCGGGACCCCGGCGCCCCGGTACGACTGCACCGGCGGGCGGGGATGGTCGGTGGGCAGCTCCAGCAGCTCCGGCGCGCCCGACAGGCGCTCCTTCCAGTACGCCAGCTGCCGGTCCAGGGCCTCGCCCGCCAGCTGCTCGCGCTGCCACACCGCGTAGTCGGCGTACTGCACCGCCAGCGCGGGGAGCGGCGACGCACGCCCCTCGCGGTACGCCGCGTAGAGCGACGACAGCTCGCGGAAGAGCACCCCCATGCTCCACCCGTCGCTCACGACGTGGTGCATGGTGAGCAGCAGCACGTGCGCTTCCTCGCCCAGCCGCAGCAGCGCCGCACGGAAGAGCGGCCCCGCAGCCAGGTCGAACGGCCGCCGCGCCTCCTCCCCCGCGCGGCGCTTCACCGCGTCCTCGCGGTCCGCCTCGCCCAGCGCCGACAGGTCCTCCACCGGGAGGGCGAAGCCGGCGAACGGCGCGACCACCTGCACCGGCGAGCCGTCCACCTCGCGGAAGACGGTTCGCAGCGCCTCGTGACGCCGGACGATCTCGCCGAGCGCGCGCTCCAGCGCCGCCCGGTCCAGCGCACCCTCCAGGCGCCATGCCACGGGGATGTTGTACGTGGAGCTTCCCGGCTCCAGCCGGTCGATGAACCAGAGCCGCTCCTGCGCGAACGAAAGCGGCAGCGCCCCCGTGCGCTCGATCGCCACCAGCGGCGGCAGCACCGGCAGCCCCGCGCGGCGCATCTCCTCCACGCGCCCGGCCAGCGCCGCCACCGTGCGCCCCTCGAACATCGCCCGCAGCGGCAGCTCGACGCCGAACACCGCGCGGATGCGCGAGACCACGCGCGTGGCGAGCAGCGAGTGCCCGCCCACCTCGAAGAAGTTTTCCTTCACCCCCACCCGTTCCAGGCGCAGCACCTCCGCCCAGATCTCCGCCAGCACCTCCTCCACC
>DATING010001246.1:0-2619 GCA_035474555.1 Longimicrobium sp.
GCGCCCACGGGCATCTTCTTGATGATGCCCCTGTTCGCATTCATCCTGAAGCTGCTGTACTGGCGGCGAAAACGGTTCTACGTGGAGCACTTCGTGTTCGCGCTCCACGTGCACGCCTTTGCCTTCCTGCTGCTGACGGCCATGATGCTGCTGCGGAATGACTGGGTGGACGCCGTCCTGGGCGTGTGGTTCGTGGTGGCGCTGTTCATCGCCATGAAGCGGGTGTACGGGCAGGGGTACATCCGGACGCTGCTCAAGTACTTCCTGCTGAGCCAGGCCTACATGTTCGTGCTGGTGGTGGGCATCCTGGCGACGGCGGTGCTCACGGCGTTTAGCGTGTAAGGGGGGCCAGCCCCCACCCCCCGGCCCCTTCCCCCGGCAAACTGCGCCGGGAGAGGGGGAGAACTTCCCGGCGCGGGGCGGGCTGCCTGCACGGGCGGAGAGCCCCCTCCCCCCGACCCCCTCCCCCGCTTCGCGGGCAGGAGGGGGAGAACTTCATTCCCCCTCGGAGCCCGTGCCGGCGTGGCACTCGCCCGTGACGGACAGTCCGCGCAGGCGGACTTCGTGTGGTCGTTGCGGCGAATTCATTCGCTCTGGGCGACACCGGGCATCCCGGACAGGCACGCCTCAAAACACCACGCGGTACAGCAGCGACAGGTTGCGGCCGGGGCCGGGGGCGAAGTCCTTGATGCGGCTGGTGGCCTCGCGGTGCATCTCGTCCGTCAGGTTCTCCGCGCGCAGGGTGATGGAGTGCAGCGAGCCCGCCCACGGCATCCGCACGCCTGCCGTCCACCGCACCGTGGTGTGCGCGGGGGTCGGCAGCTCGGCGGCGGCGCCGGTGCGGTCCTGGCGCATCTCGTGGTGCAGGTCCGCGCCCACCGACCAGCGGCCGTCGTCCCAGCGCACGGTGCCGCCCACGCGCGGCGGCGGCATGTACGAGAGCGGCGTGCCGTCCGCGTGCTCGGCGTGCAGCCAATCGCCCATCATCCCCACTACCAGCGTGCGCGTGGCCGCCACCTCCACGGCCCCCTCCACGCCGCGCAGCACCGTGGTCCCCTGCGCGTACTCCAGCACGGGCAGCCGCACGCCGTACAGCAGCGTATCCCCCCGCGCCGCCAGGTAGACGAAGTTGGATACGCGGTTGCGGTACGCGGCCATCTGCCCCGTCCAGCGGGGGTTCTGCACGCGCAGCAGCCCTTCGAACGAGAACCCGTGCTCCGCCCGCAGCGCCGGGTTGCCCAGCTCCACCGCGCCCGTGCCGGCGTGCGCCGCCGCGGAGAACAGTTCCTCCACGGTGGGCGCGCGGAACGAGCGGGCGGCGCTCACGGCCGCGGACCATCCCCCCGCCAGCGGCACCCGCAGCCCGGCGGATCCCGAGACCGCGCGGAACGTCCGTGTGCGCCCCGCGCCGAACTTCTCGTTCGTCCCGGACGCGATGCGGTAGTCGTCGTAGCGGCCGCCCAGCTGCAGCGCGGCGCCGCCCATCAGCCGGACCTCCTGGAAACCGAACACGCCCAGCCCGCGCGAGTCTGCCGGGGGCGTGAGCGCCTCAGGACCCGTGGCATCGTACGCCTTGTAGAGCGCGGAGGCGCCCCACGCCCCGTCCGCCAGCACGCGGCCGGGGCGCTGGTGCACGCGCACCCCCGCCGTCCGCGTGCGCAGGGCGAACCGCTGCAGCACGCTGCCGGCATCGTCATCCACCTCGTCGTGCGCGTAGTCCTGCGCGGCGGCGTCCACCCGCACCCGCGCCACGAGGGACGACGGGAGCTGGACGTCGCCCCCCGCGCGGAGCTCGTAGCGCCGCCCGCGCAGGCTGACGGGCTTGGACCCCGGCGGCACCGGCAGCCCGTAGCCGAAGCGGTAGGCCCGTGCCGCGAACCCGCCCTCCACCCGCTCGCCCGCGTGGCCCAAGCCCAGGGCGCCGTTCCAGCTTTCCGCGTCCGTGTTGCGCAGCCGCGAGCCCAGAGCGGCGTCCGCGGGGATGCGCATGTCGCCCGTGCTGCGGCCCCCCACGCGCAAGGTGCCGGCCCACGCGCCCGCCAGCGGCGCCGTCACCTTCACGTTCGCCGCGCCGCCCGGGTAGGCGGACTCGGAGTGCGCGCCGGCGCTCCACTCCACCCGGCCGGGGACGTGGGTGGGAATGTCGTCGGAGATGACGTTCACTACGCCGCCCAGCGCGTTGTTGCCGTACAGCAGCGTGGCCGGGCCGCGCACCACCTCCACCCGCTGCGCGGAGAGCGGATCCACCGTCACGCCGTGGTCGTCCGCGCTGCCGGCCAGGTCGCCCGTGCGCTGGCCGTCGTGCAGCACCAGCACGCGGTCGCCGGTCAGGCCGCGCAGCACGGGCATGGTGGCCGCGGGGCCCATGGACCGCATGGACACGCCAGGCTGCGCGCCCAGCGTGTGGGCCAGGGTGCCGCCCATCTCCCGCTCCAGCGCGCGTCCGGCGAGCTGGCTCGTCGCCTGCGCCACGGCGGACACCTCGCTGGCCGCGGGAGAGGCCGTCACCTGGATGCCGGGAAGGGTGAGCGGCGTGTGCTCCAGCCGCATCCGCACCGTGGCGTCCGCGCCGGGCTGCACGGTGACGGACTGCTCGGCGGGCGCGTAGCCCATCGCCAG
>DATING010001247.1:0-5081 GCA_035474555.1 Longimicrobium sp.
AACACGGGGCGCCTGGAAGGCATCAACAACAAGATCAAGGTCATCAAGCGGCAGGCGTACGGCTTCCGCGACGACGCCTACTTCATCCTGAAGATCAAGGGCGCCTTCCCCGGAGCGCTGCAACCAAATCCGCGATGAACCGGAAAACAACGCCGGGGATGAATTACTCCCGATGCGCGGAGTCTCCACCCCCCGCGTCGCGGCCGGGGATTCGCGTACCTCCGCGCGGATGAAGCGACGTCAGCGGGCGGCGTTCTCGCGGACGCGAGACACGCAGCGAGGCGGGGGAAGAGCACCCCTTGACCGATGATGTATCTTAGTTCTAAAGTATCTGCCCGCCGGTCGGGGTCCGAGGGTGGGCAGATGCGATCACACGAGCCACGAGAAGCGATGCCGCTGGGCTTTACGCACGACGTTCACGCGCCGCGGGTGGTGTTCGGGGCGGGGGCGCTGGACCGCATCCCGGAGGAGCTGGACCGGCTCGGCGCCTCGCGCGTGCTGCTGATCTGCACGGCGCGGCGGGGCGATGCGGTGGATCGCGTGGCGGCGGCGCTGGGCGCGCGGCTGGCGGGGATCTTCGACGGGGCGCGGATGCACGTGCCCGCGGAGGTCGCGGACGCGGCGCTGGACGAGGCGCGGCGGGTGGACGCGGACCTGTGCATCGCGGTGGGCGGCGGATCGGCCATCGGCGTGGCGAAGGCGGTGGCGCTGGGCGACGGGCCACCCTTCATCGCCGTGCCGACGACCTACTCCGGCTCGGAGATGACGACCATCTGGGGGATCTCGGCGAATGGCCTCAAGGCAACGGGGCGCGATCCCCGCGTGCTCCCGCGGACGGTGCTGTACGAGCCGGCGCTGACGCTGTCCCTTCCCCCCGCGGTGACGGCGGCGAGCGGGATGAACGCGCTGGCCCACTGCGTGGAGGCGCTGTACGCGCACGACGGCACCCCCGTCTCGTCGCTGATGGCGGAGGAGGGGATCCGCGCCCTCGCCGCGAACCTGCCCGCCGCCGTGCGCGACGGGACGGACGGGGAGGCGCGGTCCGGCGCGCTGTACGGCGCGTGGCTGGCGGGCGGCTCGCTGGGCGCGGTGGCGATGGGGCTGCATCACCGCATCTGCCACGTGCTGGGCGGCTCGTTCGACCTGCCGCACGCGGAGACGCACGCCGTGATGCTGCCGCACGTGGCCGCCTTCAACGCGCCGGCCGCGCGGGACGCCATGCGCCGCGCGGCCCGTGCGCTCGGCAGCGAGGACGTGGCCGGTGCGCTGTACGACCTGCGCGAGGCGCTCGGCTGTCCGGCGTCGCTGCGGGAGCTGGGGATGATGCAGGGGCAGCTGAATGCGGCCGCGGACCGGGTGATGGAATCGCCCTATCCCAATCCGCGCCAGTTCGACGCGGAGGACGTACGGGCGCTGCTGCGGGATGCGTGGTCCGGGCGTCGGCCGTCGTCCATCGACTGAACCGCATCGACCGATCACGCATCGACGAAGACCCATCCAGCGAGGCGCAGCTTCTCCAGATGGACAGCGGTAGAACTCCGGGTGCGCACGGACTGCGGGATTGGCCTCGATCGCATCGACCGAGAACGGGTGGACGAGATGAGCATCCTGGGGCAGGGCGGCGGCGCGGACTCGCACGCCGAGCGGATCGTGGGGCTGTACGAGCGGCATGCGCGGGCGTGGGACACGCGCCGCGGCCGGTCGCTGATGGAAAAGCCGTGGCTGGATGCGTTCGCGTCGCTGCTGCCGCCCGGCGCATCGGTGCTGGACCTGGGATGCGGCAGCGGCGAGCCCATCGCGGCGCACCTGGTGGCGGAGGGCTTCGGGGTGACGGGCGTGGACAGCGCGCCGGCGCTGATCGCGCTGTGCCGCGAACGCTTTCCGGACCACGCGTGGATCGTGGCGGACATGCGCACGCTGTCGCTGGGCCGGCGCTTTGACGGGGTGATCGCGTGGGACAGCTTCTTTCACCTGGCACACGACGACCAGCGGCGGATGTTCGACGTGTTCGCGGAGCACGCGGCGCCCGGGGCCCCGCTCCTCTTCACCAGCGGCCCCGCGCACGGCGAGGCGATGGGCGAGTTCGAGGGGGAGCCGCTGTACCACGCCAGCCTGGACGCGGCGGAGTACCGCGCGCTGCTGGCGATGCACGGCTTCGGCGTGGTCCGGCACGTGGTGGAGGACCCGGAATGCGGCAATCACACGATCTGGCTCGCGCGGCAGGGACGCTGAGCCTTTCGCATCGATAGAGCGACAGGGGGAGATGATGACGGGACCGCACCAGGGGCAGCGGGTGGTGACGGCGGGGGCGCCGCTGGGGCATGCGAAGGGGGCCGTGGTGATGGTGCACGGGCGCGGCGCGAGCCCGGAGAGCATCCTGACGCTGGCGCCGCCGCTGGACCGGCCGGAGTTCGCCTATCTCGCGCCGGCGGCGGCCGGGGGCGCGTGGTATCCCAACCGCTTCATGGCGCCCATCCCCAGCAACGAGCCGGGGATCACGTCGGGGATGCAGGCCATCGCGGACGTGCTGGCGCAGGTGGAGGCGGCCGGGATTCCGCCCGAGCGCACCGTGCTGCTGGGGTTCTCGCAGGGCGCGTGTCTCTCGCTGGAGTACGCCGCGCGCAACGCACGGCGCTACGGCGGCGTGGCCACGCTCAGCGGCGGGCTCATCGGCCCGGAGGGCACGCCGCGCGACTACGCCGGCTCGCTGGACGGCACGCCGGTGTTCCTGGGGTGCAGCGACGTGGACTTCCACATCCCCGCCGCGCGCGTGGAGCAGTCGGCGCAGATCATCGCGCAGCTCGGCGGCGACGTGACCCTGCGCCTGTATCCCGGCATGGGCCACACCGTCAACGACGACGAGATCGCGCACGTGCAGGCCATCCTGGACGGCGTGCTGGTGGGGTAGGTCAGGGCCAGGGACCGGGCTTCCGAATCGGGAGCGGGCCACAGAGCGAATGAATTCGCCGCAACAACCACACGAAGTTCGCCTGCGCGGACTGTCCGTCAGGGGCGAGTGCCACGCCGGCACGGGCGACCGGCACCGGATGATGAAGTTCACCTCCCCCAGGGGTTTGGGGGGAGGTTGCGAGGAATCGAGCGGATGGGGGCGCCGGATGGGTGCCGGCCATCGTGCACGTTGCCGTATCCATCGGAAAGGAAAGCAGATGCCGAACCTGCAAGTGATCATCGCGAGCACGCGCGAAGAGCGGAAGGGGCCGCTGATCGCGGAGTGGTTCATGGCGCAGGCGCGCCGCCACGGGAAGTTCGACGTGGAGCTGATCGACCTGCGCGACGTCGCGCTGCCGCTGTTCGACGAGCCGCGCCATCCGCGGCTTCAGCAGTACGAGCACGAGCACACCAAGCGCTGGAGCGCCATCGTGCAGCGCGCGGACGCGTTCGTTTTCGTGACACCCGAGTACAACTTCGGCACGCCGCCGTCGCTGGTGAACGCGCTGGACTACCTGGTGAAGGAGTGGGCGTACAAGCCCGCGGCCTTCGTGAGCTACGGCGGCGTTTCCGCCGGCCTGCGCGGCGTGCAGATGAGCAAGCAGATGGTCTCGGCGCTGCGGATGGTGCCCGTGGTGGAAGCCGTCGCCATCCCCATGTTCCCGCAGTACATCAACGGGGAGACGGGCGTGTTCGATCCGGGCGAGGTGCAGGCGCAGGCCTCCGACGCCATGCTCAACGAGCTGCTCAAGCTGGCCAACGTCCTCGCCCCCCTCCGCGGCTGAGGCGCCGTTTTCCCCCTCTCCCGGCGCATTCTGCCGGAGAGGGGGCCGGGGGGTGGGGGACGCGTTGGCGGGATCTTGATCGTAGGCAGGATGACATTCCGACGCATCGACTCGGCGCACATCAAGGGAGACGCACATGGAACTCACAGGCATCCACCACCTGACGGCCGTCTCGGCCCGCATCCGCGACAACCACCACTTCTACACGGGCACGGTGGGCATGCGGCTGGTCAAGCGCAGCGTCAACCAGGACGACGTGAGCGCCTACCACCTGTTCTACGCCGATGCCAAGGGAAGCCCGGGCACGGACCTGACCTTCTTCGACTGGCCCGTGCGCCCGGAGCGGCGCGGCACGCACTCCATCGTCCGCACACACCTGCGCGTGGCGGGGGCGGATGCGCTCGGCTGGTGGACGGAGCACCTGCGCGCCCGCGGCGTCACGGCGGGCGAGGTCGTGGAGCGCGACGGCCGGCTCACGCTGGACTTCGAGGATCCCGAGGGCCAGCGCCTGTCGCTCATCGACGACGGCGGCGCGGGCGAGGCGCACCCGTGGGAGCGCAGCCCCGTCCCCGCCGAGCACCAGGTGCGCGGGCTGGGGCCCATCGTGATGAGCGTCCCCGACCTGGCGCCCACGGACCGGACGCTGCAATCGGTGCTGAACTTTCGCCCCGTGCGGACGTACCCGCACCCCGAGAACCCGCGCCACACCGTGCACGTGTACGAGATGGGCACCGGCGGCCCCGCGGCGGAGCTGCACGTGGCGGTGCAGCCGGACCTGCCCCCCGCGCAGTCCGGCGCCGGCGGGGTGCACCACGTGGCGTTCCGCACGCCGGACGCGGACTACGACGCCTGGGCGGAGCGGCTGAACGCCACGCGGACGGGCAACAGCGGGCCCGTGGACCGGTTCTGGTTCCGCAGCCTGTACTTTCGCGAGCCCAACGGCATCCTGTTCGAGATCGCCAGCGACGGCCCCGGCTTCGCGGTGGATGAGGACGAGGCAACGCTCGGCGAGAAGGTGGTGCTCCCCCCGTTCCTGGAGCCCCGCCGCGACCGCATCGTCGCGGCGCTCAAGCCGATCGATTGAAGGCGGACTGACGGAAGGGCTGATCGACTGAGGAGGGACGGGGGATTGAGTTCCGCGCGGACCGGCGGGCATCGCGCGGCGCCCCCACCGCTCGCTTAGGCTCGCACCTCCCCCAAAACCCCCTGGGGGAGGTTAAAGGGCGGATCGTGCGGGAAGCGGGCTCCCTGCACCCGCGGGGCGCCCCTCCCCCCGGCCCCCTCCCCGCTCGTTCCTCGCGGAGAGGGGGAGAACTGCATCGTTCACGAGCGCTGCGGCCGGGCACG
>DATING010001248.1:0-2538 GCA_035474555.1 Longimicrobium sp.
GCGGGGCGGTGGACGGATGCCATTGCGTGCTCCACGGCCGCCGTGTTCCCCGCCTCCGCCGCGCCCCACATCCAGAACGCCGTGACGAACGGCCAGATGGCCCCGTTGTGGTAGAAGGGGATCTCCGGGATGTACGGCCAGAAGCTCGGCGCGCCGAACGCCACCACGGGCATGCGCGACGAGATGGACGCGCGCCGCGCCGCATCCGGCACCCCGTAGATCAGCGCGAGCGCCTCCGCCAGCGCATCCGACCGCGGCGCGAGGGACGGGAACGCGCGGCCGTAGCGGAAGCTGGCATAGAAGCCGGCGTCTTCCATCCACAGGTGCCGGTTGATGGACGTCCGCAGCCCGTCCGCCACCCCGGTCCACTCCGCCGACGGCTCGCCGAGCGCATCCGCCATGTCCGCCAGGATGCGATACGTGGCATAGTGCACCACGTTGGTCCCCGCGGCGGAGGAGCGGGCGATGTCGCGCGGCTCCATCCACCGTGGATAGCTCTGCTCCCGCCAGTCCATGAACGACGTCTCGCCTAGCACCAGCCCCGTCTCCGGGTCCCGGATGGTGTGCCGGTCCGCTTCCGCGCTGCGGCGGATGATGTCGTACGCCTGTCGCAGCCACGCGCGGTCGCCCGTGACGGCGTACAGCTCCCACGCCGCCAGCGCCCACGTCATCCGGTCGGTCGAAATCGGCCACGAGCCGCCCGTGCCCGTGTCCTGAATGATACGCCCGGCGGAATCCACCTTGGCCATCAGGCTCTTGCGGACGGCGTCCGGCGCCACGATGGCCAGCGCCAGCACGGAGCTGAACGCCACGTCGCGCGTCCACACGCCGGGCCACTTGGCGCCCGCGGAGAGCGCGCCGTCCTCGCGCACCAGCTGCGTAAGCTCTTCCAGCGACATCGTGTAGAGCGCGTCCAGCAGCCGCTCCGGCGAGCGCACCGCCGGGAACGCCGACACGTCCGCCCGCCGCGTCCACACCGCGCGTCCCGGCCCCGCCAGCGGCCGCGTGTACTGCGCCTGGATGGGCAGGACGAGCGTGTAGATGCTGTCGCCGTCGGGATCACTCAGCTGCGATGCCGAGCCGGGGCGCAGGCCCGCGATGTCCCACGTGAGCGGCTCCACATCGCCGATGGCGTAGACCGCGCGGAAGTCCTCGCGGCGGATGGGCGGCCCCTGTGGCGGGTCGTACGCGCCCGTGCGGGCGAACTCGCGCAGCACGGGGCGCAGGTCCAGCCGGATGGTGACCTGCGCGACGCCTTCTTCGCTGGTGGGATGCGCTTCCGGCGTGGGGACGTACGGCGGCTGCTCCTCGCCGAACAGGTACACGGGCGAGACGATGCGGCCGTCCGTGGGGCGGATGTAAAGCGTGTGCTCCGTGCCGGACTGGAACTCGTTGTCCACGCCGTTGATGCTGAAGCGGAAGTGCATCTCCCGCCCCGCGCGAGGATACGTGCTCACGATGCTGTCCCGCGTCACGGCCACCGCCGTCCACTGCCCCTGCTGCACCGACGTGTCCGTGACGGTGAACGCCTCCGACCGGTACAGCGTCGTCTGCGCGTCCGCCGCCGTCGCGGTAAAGGCGAGCGCGGCGGATGCGGCGGTTGTGATGACGAGACGGAGCGTGCGGGGAGGATGCGTCATGCGATGGGCGTGGATGGGGATCGAGGGTGCGTCGAGATTGCGCATGGGGGCGAGATCGAGCGGCGCCCCCACCGCTCGCTTAGGCTCGCACCTCCCCCAAAAAAACCTGGGGGAGGTTAACTGCGTGCGGGCGTTGGGATTGGGGCAGGGAAGCGGAGCTCCGGAGGGCGCGGAGGGCCCCCTCCCCCGCTTCGCGGCGGGAGGGGGAGAAGCCGGCTCGTGCAGGGAGGCGGGCTCCTTGCACCGGCGGGGCGCCCCTCCCCCCGGCCCACCCCCCGGCCCCCTCCCCGCTCGTTCCTCGCGGAGAGGGGGAGGGCTGCACCTTTCCCGATGCCCGCCTCCGTGCACGGGCTGGGGTCTACACCCTCTCCCGCGCAGTTTGCGGGAGGGGGTGGACGAGCCTAAGCGAGGCCGGGGGAGGGCCACAGCCCGTCTCCGCGACGATCCTCCGCCCGTTCAACCTCCCTCCCCCACGCAGTTTGTGGGGGAGGGTCGGGGAGGGGGGCGCTCCGCCTGCGCAGAGTCCATCCTCCTCCTCATCCCCTCAGCCGCTCCCCATCAGGAGAAGTACAGCCAGATCGCGATCACGGTGAGCACCAGCAGCCCGCTCAGGATCACGCCCTCGCGGCGGGAGCCGGCATCATCCATCTGCTCCCCCTTGGGCGTGGTCTGGAAGGTGAGCCCGGCCAGCTGCTCCCGCGACGGGGCAGGGGCAGTGTACGAGACCACGATCAGCACCACCGAGCAGATCACGAACAGGAACGCGGCAAAGTGGAGGAAGTTGATGTCGGCGTAGGCGTACAGCCATCCGTCCAGGCTGGCCTTGTTCAGCTCCGCCACCAGCCGCCCCATCCCCAGCACGGCGCCCACGAGCAGCGACGCCATGGCGCCCCGCGCG
>DATING010001249.1:0-4760 GCA_035474555.1 Longimicrobium sp.
AGGCGGGGCCCGTCGCGCCACGTATGATGCTCCGTGCGGACGGCGATGGTCCGCGCCGCATCCCTCCATCCGCCCCTTCCGCGAGGCCTCGATGATCCCCAGACCCGACGCGTCCGAGCACCTGCCGTATTACGGGAAGTACGTGGATCTCGTCCCGGACGGCGACCTGATCCAGCTGCTGCGCACCCACGTGGACGAGACGCTGGCCCTGGTGCGCGGGCTGCCGGAGGCGCAGGGCGGCCATCGCTACGCGGCCGGCAAGTGGAGCATCCGCGAGGTGCTGGGCCACGTGATCGACACGGAGCGCATCTTTGCCTACCGCGCCCTGCGCATTGCCCGCGGCGACACGACGCCCCTGGAGGGCTTCGACGAGAACGCGTACGCCGCCGCGTCGGAAGCCGACACGCGCACGCTCGCCGACCTGGCCGAAGAGCTGGAGCACGTGCGGCTGGGCAACATCGCCATGTTGCGCGGCCTGAGCCACGAGGCGCTGGCCCGTCGCGGCACGGCCAACGGCGCGGAGGTCACCGTCCGCGCCCTGGCGTGGATCCTGGCCGGCCACGAGCTGCACCACCGCGCCCTGCTGCACGAGCGCTACCTGTCCGCGGCGCCCGCCCCGGCCGCCGCCGCCGTGGCCGCGGTGGGCTGAGGCCGATGGAGATCACTGCTATCGGTCCGTTCCTGGACTACTTCGAGCGCATCCACGAGCGCACGCGGCGGGTGGCGGCGTGCATCCCGCCCGAGCAGCTGGAGTGGCGTCCCCGCGAGGGCGCCTTTTCCCCTGGCGACACACTGCGGCACCTGGGCGCCATCGAACGGTGGATGTTCGCCGAGAACGTGGCCGGCCGCCCCAGCCGCTACCCCGGCCACGGCCCCGAGCTGGCGGAGGGGTACGACGCCGTGATGGCGTACTTCGACCGCATGCACGCCGAGTCGGCCGAGATCATCCGCGCGCTTTCCCCGGAGGACCTGCAAACGCGCTGCACCACGCCCGGCGGCGCCTCCATGCCCGCGTGGAAGTGGCTGCGCGCTATGGTGGAGCACGAGATCCACCACCGCGGGCAGATCTACTTGATGCTGAACATCTTGGGGGTTCCCACGCCCCCGTTGTACGGACTGACGTCGGAAGAGGTGAGGGAACGCAGCACCGGTGGATGAGGTACGATCGGGATCCGCAGTTGTCGACAACCACCTGCGTTCCCCGCTACCCCATGCGTACAGCTCGCCCCATCCTCCTGGCCCCGCTCCTGGCGCTCGCCGCCTGCATGGACGTCACCGGCAGCGGCCATCCGCTCGTGATCAGCGGAACCGTGACGGTGGCCGGGACCGCGCAGCCCGTCCCAAACGCGGCGGTGGAGGTGTATTCCACTCCGCTCATCGCGGGCGAACGGTACCTGATGGAGACCGGGATGACGGATGCGCTGGGCCGCTTCTCCGTGCGGATCGAGGAGCAGCGCAACTACGCGCAGCCGAACTGTGCGGCCATGGCGCTGTGGGTGCGTGCGGCGGGTTACCTGGATGGAGGTGCCGTCGAGATCGGCACGCACGAGGACCCCAGCTGCGAAAGCGGCTCGGCCACCGTGTCCGTCGCACTCACGCCCGTCCCGTGAGGTGATACGGCCGCCGCAACGGGGATGGTGGCGGAGGAGCAGGCTCCCGTCCCCGGCGACTGAAGTCGCGGCACCGAAAACGTGATGTCGGCCTTCGCCGACGGCTCGGGCCCCCCGCCGCCGCAGTGCACCCCGGCGGAATCCGATGGAGAGCCCCGCGCCGTGCGCGGGGCTTTCCGCGTTCGTTGCGGCGGCTTCAGCCGCTCGGCTGGATGCCGGCACCGAAGCACGATGCCAAACCGTCTCCCGATCCGCCGTTGCCGGCTGTCCCCTGTAACCTGTCCCCTGTAACCCGCAGTTCCGTCCCGCCGCCCCGCCTTGTCCCCGCGCCCCGCACCCCGTATTCTCCGCCACGAAACCGGGCCGCCCCGAAACCCCGCCGCGCCCAGTCCGTAGTCTCGCCGGGCGCCGAATGCGCGCCGCACGCACGACATCCACCCGCTCCTCGCAACGCCGCACGCCATGCACGGCCGCGAATGGCTGATCGAAGCGCACGGATGCGATCCCGCGCCGCTCGCGGACGTGGACGCGCTGCGCCGCCTGTTCGACCGCATCATCCAGGAGCTGCGGCTGCACCCCGTGGCGCCCGCGCAGTGGCACCGCTTTCCGGGGCCCGGCGGCGTCACCGGCCTGTGCATGCTGGCCGAGTCGCACCTGGCCTGCCACACCTTTCCCGAGCACGGCTCCCTGTGCCTGAACCTGTTCTGCTGCCGGCCCCGGCCGGAGTGGGACTGGGACGGTGAGCTGCGCGCGCTGCTGGGCGCCACCGACGTGATCGTCCGCAGCGTGGAGCGTCCGTACGCCGCCACCCCCGCGCTCCTGGCATGAGCGCCCCCGTCGCCAACTGCCCCAGCTGCGGCGCCCAGATCCAGTTCCGCTGGGCCGGTGCCATCCAGACCGTCTGCGAGCATTGCAGCTCCATCCTGGTGCGCCGCGACGTGGACCTGGCCGCCGTGGGCCGCGTATCCGAGCCGCCCCCGGTCACCTCGCGCGTGCGCCTGGGCACGCACGGCACCTACCAGCAGCGCCGCTTCACCGTCGTGGGCCGCATCGCCTACGCGTGGGAGAGCGGCGCGTGGAGCGAGTGGCACCTGGCCTTCAGCGACGGCCGCAGCGGCTGGCTCAGCGACGCGCAGGACGAGTACGCCGTGACCTTCGCCGTCCCCGATGCGCCGCGCCTGCCCCCCGCGGACGCCCTGCGGCCCGGCGAGGCCGTGCCGCTGGGGATCCCCGGCGGCACCTTCAGCGTGGGCACCGTCACGGCGGCGCGCTACGCGGGGGTGGAGGGCGAGCTCCCGTTCGAGTACTGGGGCAAAGGCGACACGCCGTTCGTGGACCTGCGGTCGGACCAGGGAAAGCTGGCGACCATCGACTACAGCGAATCGCCCCCGCTGCTGTTCGCGGGCGAGTTCGTGGAGTTCGGCGCGCTGGGGCTCAAGGAGCTGGCGGAGCCCGCGGCCCGGCGCGTGGAGGGGACGCGGGCGCTCAACTGCCCCGGCTGCGGCGGCACCGTCACCCTGCGCCGCCCCGGCGAATCCGTGAACGCCGTGTGCGACTACTGCCTGCGCGTGCTGGACGTGTCGGACAGCGAGGCGCTGCGGGTGGTGCAGAAGTTCAACGACAGCGTCCGCGTGCAGCCGCTCATCCCCCTGGGGAGCACCGGGCGGATGCACGGCGCCGAGTGGACGGTGCTGGGGATGCAGCAGCTCACCCTCCGCGTGGAGGGGGTGCCGTACTCCTGGCGCGAGTACCTGCTGCACGCCCCGGAGCGGGGGTTCCGCTACCTGACGGAGTACGACGGCCACTGGAACGACGTGGTCGTCCTCAAGGCGCCGCCCGCGGCCAAGCGGACGGACCCCAAGGAGCCCGTGACGCTGCAGGGGGAGCGCTTTCGTCCGTTCCAGCACGCCACGTCGGAGACCACTTTCGTCCTCGGCGAGTTTCCGTGGCAGGTTCGCCAGGGCGACAAGACGAAGACGGACGACTACGTGTCGCCGCCGCGCATGCTCTCGCGCGAGGAGACGTCGGGCGAGGTGAGCTGGTCCCTGGGCGAGTACACGCCGGGCGCGCGGGTGTGGGAAGCCTTCCAGCTCCCGGGCACCCCGCCGCCCCCCCGCGGCACCTACGCCAACCAGCCGTCGCCGCACGCAAGCCACGGGCGCCTGTGGCGGCTGTTCTTTCTCTTCGCCGGGCTGCTGCTGGTGGCCCTGGTGGCGCGCTCCATCAGCGGCAATCACGCCGTGTTCCGGCAGGACGACCTTCGCGCCGAGAACGCGGGCGGGGAGGAGGACGTTTTCGTCTCGCCGCCGTTCACGGTAAAGGGGCGCACCGGCACCCTGCACGTGGCCCTGCGGACCACCATCAGCAACAGCTGGGCGGGGTTCGACATGAGGCTGGTGGAGGTGGCCACGGGGCGTACCCGCGAGTTCAGCCGCGAGATCGGGTACTACTCGGGGGTGGAGGACGGCGAGCGCTGGTCGGAGGGATCCAGGAACGGGGGCGTGACGGTTCCCGCCGTCCCCGCGGGCACCTACCGGCTGGTGATCGCACCGCAGGGCTCCGCGCCCGTGCTGTACGACGTGAGCGTGACCCGCGACCCGCCCTCGGTGTGGCTGTACCTGCTGGCGATGGTGGCCCTGCTCATCCCGCCCGCCGTGCGCGGCCTGCAGCACGTGTCGTTCGAGCAGGCGCGGTGGATGGAAAGCGACTATGCGCCCGTGAGCACCGACGATGACGAGGAGTGAGCCATGCGGCGCCTGAGCCTTCCCTATCTCGTGTACGGCCTGGCGGTGGTGGCCCTGGTGGCCGTGGCCGACTACCGCGGATGGACCCCGTTCAGCAATGCGCGCGAGGGGCAGCCCGCCCCCCGCTCGGTGCGCGACAACCCCGGCGCGTACCGATCGCACTACACCGGATCGGGCCGCTACGTGGGCGGCAAATGAGGAGAGGCCGATGGAAGAGCTGATGAACAACATGGGCGCGGCGGCCATTTACGCCGCGCTGGGCATCATCCTGTTCGTGCTGGCGTTCGGCATCATCAACCGCCTGACGCCGGGCACGCTGTGGAAGGAGCTCATCGAGGAGCACAACACGGCGCTGGCCATCGTGGTAGGCGCCATGGCCATCGGCATCTCCATCATCATCGCCGCC
>DATING010001250.1:0-2111 GCA_035474555.1 Longimicrobium sp.
ACGGGTCTCCCGAGAGGTCGGTGCGCAGCACCAGGGTGTTGACGAAGAGGCCGATCAGCGCCTCCACCTCGCCGCGCGTGCGGCCGGCGATCGGGCTCCCCACCACCACGTCGTCGCTCCCGGCGTACTTCCCCAGCAGCACCTGGAAGGCAGACAGCACCACCATGTACAGCGTCGCGCCCTCGCTCTGCCCCAGCGCCAGCAAGCGCTCCAGCAGCTCGGGGGAGAGCTCCACCGGGACCGACGCGCCCCGGTACGTCTGCACTGGCGGGCGAGGATGGTCCGTCGGCAGCTCCAGCAGCTCCGGCACGCCCGACAGGTGCTCCCGCCAGTACGCCAGCTGCCGGTCCAGCACCTCGCCTTCCAGCTGCTCGCGCTGCCACACCGCGTAGTCGGCGTACTGCACCGCCAGCTCCGGAAGCGGCGACTCCCCGCCCTCGCGGTACGCCTCGTAAAGCGCCGAGAACTCGCGGAAAAGCACCCCCAGGCTCCACCCGTCGCTGACGATGTGGTGCATCGACAGGAGCAGCACGTGGTCTTCCCCGCCCAGCCGCAGCAGCGCCGCGCGGAAGAGCGGGCCCGCCGCAAGGTCGAACGGCCGCCCCGCCTCCTCCTCGGCGCGCCGCCGGACCTCGGCGTCGCGCTCCGATTCCGCGACGTGAGCAAGGTCTTCGACCGGCAGGACGAAGCCGTCGAAGGGCGTCACCACCTGCACCGGCGAGCCATCCACCTCCGTGAAGACCGTTCGCAGCGCCTCGTGGCGCCGGACGATCTCGCCCACCGCGCGCTCCAGCGCCGCCTCATCCAGCGCACCCGCCAGGCGCCATGTCACGGGGATGTTGTACGCGGTGCTCCCCGGCTCCAGCCGGTCCAGGAACCACAGCCGCTCCTGCGCGAACGACAGCGGCAGCTTGCCCGTGCGATCGACCGGCACCACGGGCGGGAGCGCCGGCAGCTCCGCACGGCGCATCTCCTCCACGCGCCCCGCCAGCTCCCCGACCGTGGGTCCCTCGAAGAGCGCCCGCAGCGGCAGCTCCACGCCGAAGACCTGGCGGATCCGCGACACCACCCGCGTGGCCAGCAGCGAGTGCCCGCCCAGCTCGAAGAAGCTCTCCTCCACGCCCACCCGCTCCAGGCGCAGCACCTCCGCCCAGATCTCCACCAGCACCTCCTCCATCGGGGTGCGCGGCGCCACGTACCGGTCCGCCGCCGACGCGAGATCCGGCGCCGGCAGGGCCTTGCGGTCCAGCTTGCCGTTGGGGGTAAGGGGAAGCGTCTCCAGCAGGACGACTGCGGCCGGGAGCATGTGCTCCGGCAACCGTCCCCGCAGGTGCTCGCGCACCTCGTCCGCTGCCACCTCGCCAGCCACGTACGCCACCAGCCGCCGGTCGCCGGGCTGGTCCTCCCGGACCACCACGGCGGCTTCGCGCACGCCGGGCCAGGCGCGCAGCACGGCCTCCACCTCGCCCGGCTCGATACGGAAGCCGCGGATCTTGACCTGCGTGTCCACGCGGCCCAGGAACTCGACGGTCCCGTCCGCAAGCCAGCGCACCCGGTCACCCGTGCGGTAGAGCCGCGCACCGGGGAGGTACGGGTCGGCCACGAACGCCTCCGCCGTCCGCTCCGGCTGGTTCAGGTAGCCCAGCGCCACCCCCGCGCCGCCCGCGTACAGCTCGCCGGCCACGCCCACCGGCGCCGGTTGCATCCCCGCGTCCAGCACGCGCACGTACGTGTTCGCGATCGGCCGGCCGACGGGGATGCTGCCCCCGCCCTCCGCCTCGGTGATGCGGTGGCAGCAGGTGAAGACCGTGTTCTCCGTGGGCCCGTAGCCGTTGATGAGCGCCGTCTCGGGCAGCTCCGCCAGCACGCGGCGCACGTGCGGGACGGAAAGCACGTCACCGCCGGCCAGCAGCTGCCGCACGCCGCGCAGGACCTCGATGCGCTCCTCCACCACCAGGTGGAAGAGGCCCGCCGTCAGCCACAGGACGGTGACGCCGTGATCCGCCAGCGCGCGGCCGATGCTCTCCACGGAGGGCTGCCCGGCGGGATGGATGGCGAGGCACGCGCCGTTCAGCAGCGGCCCCCACAGCTCCAGCGTCGCCGCGTCGAAC
>DATING010001251.1:0-3574 GCA_035474555.1 Longimicrobium sp.
ATCCTCGCTGGGGTCGCCGTCGCCGTGCTGCTGCTCGGCGGCTTCGCCGCACGCCGGTTCATCGCCGCCCACGCGGACCCGGCGAGCCTGCCGGACCTCCTGACGGTCGGCGGCCCCGCGCCGGCGTTCACGGCGGTCGACACGCGCGGCGCATCGCACTCGCTCGCCGGCTACGCTGGCAAGTGGGTCGTCCTCGAGTGGTTCAACCACGGATGCCCGTACACCAAGAAGCACTACGTCCGGGTGAACGGCGTGGGCAACTCGCAGGCGATGCAGCAGGAGTACACGAAGCGCGGGGTGATCTGGCTCTCGGTCGTGTCCTCGGGTCCGGGGAGGCAGGGGTACACGTCAGCGAAGAAGGCCGACGACATGGCGCACGACAAGGGCGCGGCGCCGACGGCTATCATCCGCGACACGGCCGGCGTGCTCGGACAGCTCTACGGAGCCCGCAACACGCCGCAGTACGCGATCATCGATCCGGCGGGTGTGCTTCGCTACGGCGGTGCGATCGACGACCGGAACTCGGCGAGCGCCAAGGACATCGCCGGAGCCACGAACTACGTGCGCGCGGCGCTCGACGCGGGGCTGGCGGGCCGGCCGATCGCGGTCGCCCAGACCCAGCCGTACGGCTGCGAAGTGAAATATTGAGCGCCGGGCGAACGGCGATCGTTTCGCGGCGCGCCACCCGCTGCTGGAGCAGCGACGTGACCCGCACGCCACACACACGCGACGCCGCCCGCCGCCATTCGGCACTCCCAATCTGCCGCTGAGCGAAATCGTGTTGTCCGACCTTCCCGCGGCATGGAAGGTTGGGAGAACGACACGTCATCCGGCCCCCCTGAATCCTGTCTTGGATCGATGCTGAACCTTCACGACGTAAGCCACGTCTACGCCAACGGGACGCGCGCCCTGGACCACGTGACGCTGTCCATCCCCCGCGGCATGTACGGCCTGCTGGGCCCCAACGGCGCTGGCAAGTCCACCCTGATGCGCACCATCGCGACGCTGCAGACGCCCACGGAGGGGAGCATCCGCTTCGGGGAGATCGACGTGATCGCCCAGCCGGAGGCGCTGCGGCGCACGCTGGGCTACCTGCCCCAGGACTTCGGCGTGTACCCGCGCGTCTCCGCCTACGAGATGCTGGACCACATGGCCGTGCTCAAGGGCGTCACGTCCGCGGCGGACCGGAAGACGACCGTCGAGACGCTGCTGCACCAGGTGAACCTGTGGAGCGTCCGCAAAAAGGCCCTGGCCGGCTTTTCCGGCGGCATGCGGCAGCGCTTCGGCATCGCGCAGGCGCTGATCGGCAACCCGGAGCTGATCATCGTCGACGAGCCGACGGCGGGGCTGGATCCCGAGGAGCGCAACCGCTTTCTGAACCTGCTGGCGGAGATCGGCGAGAGCGTGGTGGTGATCCTTTCCACGCACATCGTGGAGGACGTGGCGGACCTGTGCCCGCGCATGGCCGTGCTGGCGGACGGGCGGGTGCAGCTGGAAGGATCGCCGCAGGAGCTCATCGGGTCCACCCGCGGCCGGATCTGGATGAAGGCCGTGGAGCGCGGCGAGCTGACCGCGCATCGCGAGCGGTACGAGGTGCTTTCCACGCGCCTGTTCGCCGGGCGCACCATCGTCCACGTGCTCGCGGACGGGGACCCGGGTAACGGATTCGCCCCGGTGGATGCCGGCCTGCAGGACGTCTACTTCTCCACGCTGGCGCAGTCGCGCCGCGCGGCCTGAGGGGTGGTTTAAGAGTTCAACGTGGGGATAGAAGACGCGGTTGATTTCCTGAGGGAGCGCACGCCGGGAACTTCAACGCGCACAAGTCTTTGCGCGCGACCGAAGGATCTACTGCGCAAGGCAAGATCCCAGCGATGGGCCGAATTCCTCGCATGGCACGGTAGATCCTTCGGTCGGCGCCATGGTTCTTCGATCGGCGGGATCCGGCGGCGCCTCCCTCAGGAAATCAAGCGCGGGTAGATCTTCTTAAACGCACCCTCAGGAAGACAAGCTCGCTGGATTTTCCTGTACACACTTCGAGAACCACGATGCTGATCGATATCGCCCGCTTCGAGTTCCGCTACCTGCTGCGGAACCCCCTGCTGTGGATCACGGCCGCGGCCACGTTCGCGCTGTTCTTTACCGCCATGGCCGTGGACGGCATGGAGCTGGGATCCGAGGGCGGGCTGCTGGAGAACGCCGCCTACGCGACGGTGCGCAACTACGTGATCATCTCGGTCTTCTTCATGTTCGTGACCACGTCGTTCGTGGCCAACGCCGTCATCCGCGACGACGAGACCGGGTACGGGCCCATCATGCGGTCCACCCGCATCAGCAAGCTGGACTACCTGATGGGGCGCTTTCTGGGCGCGTTCGCCGTCGCGGCGCTCTGCCTGCTGGTGGTTCCGCTGGGCACCTGGCTCGGTTCGGCGATGCCGTGGGTTGACCCCGCCGACGTGGGACCCGTCCGGCTATCGTACCACCTGTACGGCTACTTCGTGTTCGCGCTCCCCAACCTTCTCATCCACTCCGCCATCCTGTTCGCCCTGGCGACGGTCACGCGGTCCATGATGGGGACGTACCTGGGGGTGATCGGCTTCGTCACCGTTTTTTCCTCGCTGCAGGGCGCCTTCGAGGACCGGCCGCAGCTGGAGGCGATCGTGGCCATCGCGGAGCCGTTCGGCGTGCGGGCGCACGTCGACATCGCGCGGTACTGGACGGTGGCCGAGCGCAACGTGACGCTGCCGGAGCTCGGCGGGGCGCTGCTGTACAACCGCCTGCTGTGGATCGGCATCGCCCTCCTCTGCCTGGCGCTCGCCCATGCCTCGTACCGCTTCGCCGACCAGGGGATGTCGAAGCGCGAGCGGAAGCGGCAGAAGCTCGCGGAGGGCGCATCCGCCGAAGCGCCGCGCGTGCCGGAGACCGCTACGCTGCCCTCCCCGCGGCACGACGGCGCCGCGCTGCGGGCCCTGCTGTGGATGCGCACGCGGTTCGAGGTGAAGCAGGTGGTCCGGAGCCCGGCGTTCGTGGTGCTGATGGCGTGGGGGCTGTACATCACCCTGCTCGTGCTACTCACCCAGCGCGACCCGGACGGCCGGCCAACCTATCCCACCACGCTCTCCATGATTCCCGAGATCGCGGAGAGCATGGAGATGATCCTGCTGATCGTGGCCATCTACTATGCCGGCGAGGTGGTCTGGCGTGAGCGCGACCGGAGGATGCACGAGCTGGTGGACGCGGCGCCCATGCCCAGCTGGGTGTACGTGGTGTCCAAGACGCTGGCGATGGGACTGGTGATGATGGCCCTGCTGCTGACGGGCGTGGCCGCGTCCATGGTCCTGCAGCTTTCCCTGGGATACACGGAGCTGGAGCCGGGCAAGTACCTGCTCTGGCACGTGCTGCCGGAGACGTGGGACATGCTGCTGCTGGCGTCGCTGGCCGTGTTCGTCCAGGCGCTCAGCCCGCACAAGGCCGTCGGTTGGGGGATCATGATCGTCTTTCTGGCGTGGCAGCAGATGAACACGCTGATCGACCACAACCTCCTCCTGTACGGCGCGACGTCCTCCATGCCGCTGAG
>DATING010001252.1:0-1647 GCA_035474555.1 Longimicrobium sp.
CGAGCCGCAGGTGCACCCCACGGCCCTCGTGGACGAGGGCGCGGAGCTGGGCGAGGGCGTCGTCATCGGCCCGTACTGCATCGTGGGCCCCGGGGTGAGCATCGGGGCGCGGACGCACCTGGCGGGGCACGTGATCGTGGAGCGCGACACGTCGCTGGGTGCGGACTGCCGCATCGGCTACGGCGCCGCCATGGGCACGGACCCGCAGGACCTGAAGTACGCCGGCGAGTCCACGCGGCTGGAGATCGGCGACCGCACGGTGATCCGCGAGTACGCCACGCTCAACCGCGGCACGTCCGCCAGCGGGCTCACGCGGGTGGGGAGCGACTGCATGCTGATGAGCTACGTGCACGTGGCCCACGACTGCATGCTGGGCGACCACGTGATCCTGTCCAACGCGGTGAACATGGCGGGGCACGTCTCCATCGGGGACTGGGCCATCGTGGGCGGAATGACGCCCATCCACCAGTTCGTGCGGATCGGCGCGCACGCGTTCATCGGCGGGCAGTCGCGCATCAGCAAGGACATCCCGCCGTACGTCAAGGCGGCGGGGATCCCGGTGGAGCTCTACGGGCTGAACTCGGTGGGCCTGCAGCGGCGCGGCTTCAGCGAGGAGGTGCGGCGCGAGCTCAAGCGGGCGTACCGGCTGTTCTTCGGATCCACGCACAACACCACGCAGGCGCTGGCGCGGGCCCGCGAGGAGCTGCGCTCGCTCCCGGAGGTGGAGGCGTTCCTGACCTTCTTCGAGAGCTCGGAGCGCGGGGTGACGGTCTGATGACGCGCGTCGGCGTCCTGGGCGTGGGTTCCCTGGGCTTTCACCACGCGCGCATCCTGCGCGAGGTGGCCGGGGCGGAGATGGCGGGGGTGTTCGACGACAACCCGGCGCGGCTGGAGACGGTGGCGCGGGAGCTGGGCGTGCGCGCGTTCCGCAGCCGCGACGAGCTGCTGGAGCACGTGGACGCGGCCGTCATTGCCGTGCCCACGACGTACCACACGGAGGTGGCGCTGCCCGCCATCGACGCGGGGGTGCACCTGCTGATCGAGAAGCCCATCGCGGTCACGCTGGAGGAGGCGGAGCGGATCGTCTCGGCCGCCAAGGCGAAGAACCTGGTGGTGCAGACGGGGCACGTGGAGCGCTTCAACGGCGCCCTGCGGGCCTGCGAGCCGTACCTGGAGGACCCGCGCTTCATCGAGTCGCACCGCCTGGCGCCGTTCAACCCGCGGGGGACGGACGTGGCCGTGGTGCTGGACCTGATGATCCACGACATCGACCTTGTCCTTGGCCTCGTGGGCCGGCCGGTGGAGAACGTGGATTCCATCGGCGTGCCGGTGCTCACGCCCAGCGCGGACATCGCCAACGCGCGGCTGAGCTTCGCGAACGGCGCCGTGGCCAACATCACGGCCAGCCGGGTGAGCTTCGATCGGATGCGGAAGATCCGCTTCTTTCAGCACTCCGGCTACATGTCGCTGGACCTGGCCGCGGGGACGGGCGAGTTCCTGCGGCTCAAGCCGGGGGCGCGGATGCCGGAAGGCGAGGTCGGCGTGGCCGCGCTGCTCGGCCTCGTGGAGCGCATCGAGCTCAAGGGCGATGGCGCGGAGCCGCTGCGCGCGGAGCTGGAGGCGTGGGTGGCGGCCGTGCGCGGCGAG
>DATING010001253.1:0-1544 GCA_035474555.1 Longimicrobium sp.
TTCGCTCTGTCAGGTGGCCGGCGTGCCTGACGCATCTCCGACCGGTCCTGGCACCCGTCTCGGCGGCCGCCACCTCCCCCGGAGCGCCGCATGACCTGGGACGCGGTGGTGGTGGGCGGCGGGCCGGCGGGCTCGGGGACGGCGGCGCGGCTGGCCGCGGAGGGCTGGCGCGTGCTGCTGCTGGATCGCGCGGCCTTTCCCCGCCGCAAGCCCTGCGGCGAGTGCGTGAACCCGGCGGGCGTGCAGGCGCTTCACCGCCTCGGCGTGCTGGACCGGGTCCTCAACTGCGACCCCGCGCCGCTGGACGGCTGGCGCATCTCGGCGGGGGAGGAGGCGGGGTTCGTCGGGCGCTTTCCGCAGGGCGTGCGCGGCTTCGGCATCCCGCGCGAGCGGCTGGATGCGCTGCTGCTCGATCACGCGCGTTCGTGCGGCGCGGAGGTGCGCACGGGGGTGAAGGTGAGCGACCTGCTGCGCGATGCGGACGGGCGCGTGCGCGGGGTGATCGCCGGCGGGGAGGAGATCGGCGCGCGCGTCGTGGTGGGAGCGGATGGATTGCGATCCGTCGTGCTGCGGCGGCTGGGGCTGCTCGCGCGGCCGCCGCGGCTGCGCAAGCTGGCGCTCACGGCACACGTGCGCGGGCTGGACGGCCTGCGGGGATGCGGGCAGCTGCGCGCGCGGGGCGGCGGATGCGTGGGCGTGGCGGAGGTCGGCGGCGGGCTGGCGAACGTGACCGTCGTGCTCCCCGGCGCGCAGGCCGGGGAGGTGGATGGCGATCCCGCCGGCTACTTCGACGCCGCGCTGCGCCGGTACGGCTTCAACGAGGCCGCGCGCGTGGACGACGTGCTGGCCACCGGCCCCTTCGACTGCCCCGCCCGCGCGGCCGTGGCGGACGGCGCCGTGCTGGTAGGGGACGCGGCCGGCTACTACGATCCGTTCACGGGGCAGGGCATCTACCGCGCCCTCCGCGGCGCCGAGCTGGCGGCGCAGACGCTCGGCGCCGCCCTGCGCGCGGGCGACACCTCCGCCGCCGCGCTGATGCCGTATCACCGCGCGCACCGCACCGCGTTCCGCGACGGCGAGCGGTTGCAGCACGTGGTGGAGGCGTTCGTCTCCCGCCCGGGGCTGTTGCGCTGGGCCGCCGGCCGATTCACGCGCCGCCCCGCGCTGGGCGACGCCATCATCCACGCCACCGGCGACGTCCGCCCCGTGCGCTCGCTCCTGCGCCCGGGGCTCGTAGCCCAGCTCGTCCTCTGATGCCCGGCCGCATCCTCTACGACATCACCCGCCCCCTCGTCGCCGGGCATCCCGTGTGGCCGGGGGATTCGCCCTGCCGCATCGAGTGGAAGGCGCGGCTGGGGCCGGGCGTGATGTACAACCAGTCCGAGCTGCGGATGAGCCCGCACACCGGCACGCACGCCGACGGCCCGTTCCACATGCTGGCGGACGGCGCGAGGATCGGCGCGGCGCCCCTGGACGCGTACCTGGGCCCCGCCCGCGTGGTGGATGCGACCGGCCGCGCCTCGCTGGATGCCGCCTGGGCCGCC
>DATING010001254.1:0-1966 GCA_035474555.1 Longimicrobium sp.
CGCCGCGGAGACGAACGCCGCCTGCGCCTGCAGCTGCCGCTCCGCCACGCGCACGTCCGGCCGCAGCCGCGCGAGCGCGCCCGGCTCCGCGGCGCCCGGCTCCGCTGCCGACGGGAGCGCGGGGAGCGGCGGCAGGGGCGCGGCACCGCCCAGTTCCACCGCCACGGTCGCCGGCGCGCGCCCCAGCAGCACACCGATGCGGTGCTGCGCGGCCGCGATGGCCGCCTCCTGCAGGGGGACGGCGGCCAGGGTGGAGCTCAGCTGGGCCTGCGCCCGCTCCGTGTCCAGCCCCGTGCCGCGGCCCACCTCCAGCCGCACGCGCGTCACCTGCAGCGAGCGGCGCTGGTTCTCCGCGTTGCGCAGGGCCACGGCCAGCCGGTCCTGCGCGCCGCGGAGATCGAAGTAGGCGCGCGCCACCTCCGACGCCAGCAGCACCCGCACGTCGCGCACGTCCTCTTCCGCCGCGTCCAGCAGGGCGCCGCGCCCCCGCAGCGTCCGCCGCCCGCGGCCGAACACGTCCACCTCCCACGACATCCGCACCCCGGCGTCCCACAGGTCCTGGTCCGGCAGCGACCCGCCGGCCCCGGGCACCAGCGCGCTGCTCACGCGCTGCCGGGTGTAGCCGCCGCTCGCCGTGACGGACGGCCGCAGGTCCAGCCGCGCCGTGGTGCGGAGGGCCCGCGCCGCGCGCACCCGCGCATCCGCCGCGCGCAGGTCCGGGTTGGCCGCGAGCGCATCCGCCACCAGCCGCTCCAGCGTCGTGTCCCCCAGCGCCCGCCACAGCGCCGGGGACGCCGCGCCGTCGCCATCCACCGCACGATCCGCATCCACCGCATCGTCCCGGTCCGCCGTCCAGCTCCGGTCCACGGCGCCGCTCGGGAGCAGCGTGCCGGCGGGATACGCCACGTCCGATTGATACGGATCGCCGTTGGGGACCAGCTTGCCGTCCGCGTCCCGCGCCTGCGCCGATGCGGCCACCGGCACCGCGAGCGCGAGGATCGCGATCATCATCCGCCGCTTATGCATAGGCCGGCTCGAGCGCCGGGGCGCCCGCCTCCACGGTGACGTCGTCATCCACCGCCACCTCGTGCGGATGGTGCTCCGCCGCGATCAGCGAGTAGAACACGGGGACCACGAACAGGGTGAAGAGCGTCCCCACGATCATCCCCGCCACCAGCACCGTGCCGATGCTGTTGCGCGCCTCCGAGCCGGGCCCGCTCACCAGCACCAGGGGAAAGTGGCCGAACACCGTGGCCGCCGACGTCATCAGCACCGGCCGCAGGCGCGTGGTGGACGCTTCCTTCAGCGCCGCCAGCTTGGACAAGCCCCGCTCCTGCAAGGTGTTGGCGAACTCCACGATCAATATCCCGTTCTTCGCGATCAATCCCACCAGCGTGATGAGCCCCACCTGCGAGTAGATGTTGATGGTCGTCAGGTCCAGGTAGCTGAAGACGAGCGCGCCGGAGATGGCCAGCGGCACCGACCCCAGCAGCACGATCAGCGGGTCGCGAAAGCTCCGGAACTGCGCCGCCAGCACCAGGTAGATGAGGATCACGGCGAACCCCAGCGTCGTCATGAGCGACGAGCCTTCCAGCCGGATCTGCCGCGACTCGCCCGCGTAGTCCATCACCACGCTGGGCCCCGCCGCCAGCGCCGCCGTCTCCAGCACCCGCAGCCCTTCATCCTTCGTCACCCCCGGCTGCACCCCGCCGAACACCCGCACGGCGTTGCGCTGCTGAAAGCGGTTCAGCGTGCGCGGCGCCGCGGTGGACTCGATGCGCGTAAAGGCGGACACGGGCACCAGGTCGCCGGACGGCGTCTTGATCTTCAGGTCCAGCAGCGGCCCCACCGTGGCGCGGTCCTCCGCGTTCAGTTGGGGGATCACCTTGTAGCTGCGCTCGAACCAGTTGAAGCGGTTCACGTACCCGCCGCCCAGCAGCGTGCCCAGCTCGCGGCCCACGCTGGC
>DATING010001255.1:0-3157 GCA_035474555.1 Longimicrobium sp.
TGGATGGATCGAGGAGGATGCGGGGCGGTGCACCCCGGGTTCGTGCCCGGCCCGCCCGGCGACTGAATTCGCGGGACCGAAAACGTGATGTCGGCCTTCAGCTGACGGGTCGGGGCAGGGCGAGTGCAGGGGGCGGGGCGGGCATCCGCCAGAGGAAAATGGCCCGTCTTCCGCGCCCAGGCGCGGCCGCAGGAAAAAGCGCGGGGCGTGCCTTGCGGCGGCGGGGCGAGTGCGCGCAAACTGATGCCGTGATTCGCACTGAGCTTCTTTCCGTCATCCTGCTGCTCCTGGCGGTGCTGGGCGTCGTTGCGCTCGTGGCGCGGCTGGGCCGCGCCGTGCTGCGCCTGGGGCTGAACGCTGCCGAGGCCACGGCCGCGTCCGGCCTTGCCGAGGTGAGCCAGCGCCGCGGCGACATCACGGGCTACCTGGAGCGCCGCGCCTCCACGGAGACGCTGCGCCGCGCGCGCCGCCGCAACCTGGCCGCGGTGTTCGGCTACGGGCTGATGCTCGTGGCGCCGCTCTTTACCGACGCCGCCAGCGCGGTGTACGCCGCCGCGTCGCTGCTCTGGCTCCTCCCCCGCCGTCCCGTCCGCCCCGCCCCCACCGAGCTGACCCCGCGCTAGCCGCTGCCGGCCGCACTTGCCGCGGACGGTTCGTATCCAGCCGGTTGAGCCCGAGCCGGGCGAATGAATTCGCTGCAACAAACACACGAAGTCCGCCTGCGCGGACTGTCCGTCGCGGGCGAGTGCCACGCCACCGGCACGGGTCCGGCGGAACCGGGGGCTAGGAGCCAATGATGCCCATCGAGAATCTGATATGATTCGGTAACGCCGCGCCCGCGCCGGAGCGAATGAATTCGCCGCTGGAAGGGCGCGAAGTCCGCCTGCGCGGACTGTCCGTCACGGGCGGGTGCCACGCCACCGGCACAATTCGTAGCCGAAGCGGTTGAAGCCTCACGCAGTTTGTGAGGCTTTCCGCAGTTGTTGCGGCGGCTTTAGCCGCTCAGGCGCGGGCTCGGCCACCCCGCTCAGCCCCGCCTGTCGCGCCGGGCTCCGCCATCCGCTCCGGACTGCCCCATCCCGCCCCCTACGGCCAACCGTCACTCCCGCACTCCCGCTCTCCCGCCCTCCCGCACTTCCGCACTTTCGCACTCCGTCCCTTCCCCTGCCCCCACCCCCGGCACAACCCCTGCAACCGTCCTCCGCCCTCGAAATCGACTCGCACGCATCGACTTACCGCGGAAGGACGCCGCTCATGCTGGACCGCAACCCGCTCGCCGGCCCCAAGGTCTCCGGCAAGGACACCGACCAGCCGTATCCCGGCACGGACAAGGACCTCACGCCCGGCGCCGACCACGGCGAGGAAAGCTACACCGGCTCCGGCCGCCTGGACGGGCTCGCGGCCGTCATCACCGGCGGCGACAGCGGCATCGGGCGGGCGGTGGCCATCTGCTTCGCCAAGGAAGGCGCGGACGTGGCCATCGGCTACCTGGCCGACGAGGAGGACGAGGACGCGCAGGAGACCCGCCGCCAGGTAGAGGCCGCCGGGCGCCGCTGCATCGTGCAGCAGCTGGACGTGCGCGAGAAGCAGCAGTGCACGGACTTCGTGGACCGCGCGGCAAAGGAGTTCGGCCGGCTGGACATCCTGGTCAACAACGCGGCCTACCAGATGGAGCAGGAGGGGCTGGAAGACATCACCGAAGAGCAGCTGGACCGCACCTTCCGCACGAACATCTACGGCTACATCTACATGGCCCAGGCGGCGCTCAAGCACCTGGAGGCCGGGGGCGTCATCCTGAACACCGGCTCCGTGACGGCGCTGGAGGGCAACCCGGGACTCATCGACTACTCGGCCACCAAGGGCGCCATCCACACCTTTACCCGCGCGCTGGCGCAGTCGCTGGCGGACAAGGGAATCCGCGTGAACGTCGTGGCGCCCGGCCCGGTGTGGACGCCGCTCATCCCGGCCACGCTGGAGCCCGAGCACGTAAAGAAGTTCGGCCAGGACACGATGTGGAAGCGGCCCGCGCAGCCGGTGGAGATCGCGGCGGGCTTCGTCTACCTGGCCTCCGCCGACGCGCGCTACGTGTCCGGCGAGACGCTGGCCATCACCGGCAAGACGAGCAGCCGCTGATGGCGCGCATCGGCTACCACTGCAGCCACGAGCAGTACGCGCCCAGCAAGCTGCTCACGCTGGTGCAGCAGGCGGACCAGGCAGGATTCCAGTCTGCCATGTGCTCGGACCACTTCTACCCCTGGGGCGAAAAGCAGGGGCACAGCGGGTTCGCGTGGAGCTGGCTGGGCGCGGCGCTGCAGGCCACGTCGCTCAGCTTCGGCGTGGTGACGGTGCCGGGGGGATGGCGGTACAACCCGGCCATCATCGCGCAGGCGGCGGCCACCCTGGCGGAGATGTACCCGGGGCGGTTCTGGATCGCGCCCGGCAGCGGCGAGCTGCTGAACGAGGGGATCACGGGCGAGCGCTGGCCCATCAAGGCCGACCGCAACACCCGCCTGCGCGAGGCGTGCGACATCATCCGCGCGCTCTGGGCCGGCGAGACGGTCAATCACCGCGGCCTCGTCGTGGTGGAGGAGGCGTACCTGTACGACCGCCCCAAGGTGCCGCCGATGATCGTGGGCGCCGCGCTCAGCGAAGAAACGGCGGAGTGGATGGGCGGATGGGCGGACGGCCTGATCACCGTCGCGGGGGCGCGCGAGGACATGCAGAAGCGGGTGGATGCGTTCCGGCGCGGCGGCGGGGAGGGAAAGCCCATCTTCCTTCAGGCGCAGCTTTCCTTTGCGAAGACGGAGGAGGAGGCGCTGCGGGGGGCGTGGGAGCAGTGGCGCACGGTCCGGCTGCCCAGCCCGGTGCTGAGCGAGCTTCGCCTGCCGTCGCAGTTCGACGCCGTCGCCGAGGTCGTCAGCCCGGAGGACGTCAAGAAGAAGATGCGCATCTCCGCGGACGTGGAGCAGCACCTGGAGTGGCTGCAGGGAGACGTGGAGATGGGGTTCGAGGAGATCAACATCCACTGCGTGCACGTGGAGCAGCAGGAGCGCTTCATCGACGTGTTCGGGGAAAAGGTGCTGCCGCGGTTGGCGCGGGGGTGATGGGAGCGGAAGGGTGAGATGCGCGGGGGCGGGCATTGAGCGGCGGCCCCGCC
>DATING010001256.1:0-2214 GCA_035474555.1 Longimicrobium sp.
TACGCGCTGCGCCTGCACCAGCGGGCACGGGCGATCCCCGCCCAGGCCACCGTGACCGTGACCCCGCCCGCGGCGAGCGGGCTGGCGGCCCGGACGCTCGACGGCACCGTGCCGGAGCTGTTCGACGTGGACCTCAACGGCCAAAAGGTCACCTACACAGCCGACTTCACCGTCGCGCCCTGAGCCGCATCCGCCACCCGGGAGAGCCCGCCGTCGGACGTCCCGGCGGCGGGTTCTTCGTCCCTCCGGGGACCCCCGCGGCCGCGGACGCTTCGCAACGGGTGCCAGATCACGGCCCGCACGGTAGCTTGCCATCCACCGGCGCGTGACCGGCAGGGCTGCCGCTCGCCGTCACCCGCGTCTGCTTCCGCTGCACCGCTGCCCACACGCTTTACCCATCCCCATGGACCTGTCGTCGATCACCCGCCGCGAGCTGATCAAGCTGGGCGTCGCCACGGGGCTGGCGCCCGCGCTGCGCTGGCTTCCGGACCCGCGCTCGTTCACCTTCGCGTTCTTCAGCGATACGCACCTGGGGCTGGAGGGGCGCAACCTGGACGCGTGCCGCACGCTCGTGCGCGAGATCGCGGCGGGGATGCGGCCCGCGCTGGCCATCAACGGCGGCGACGTGACGGACTACGGCTGGGCGGGCGAGTACGACGGCTACGACCAGGTGCTGGCGGGCATCCCCTTTCCCGTGCACCACGTGCCCGGAAACCACGACGTGCGCTGGGCCCCGCGCGGGCTGCAGATCTTCCGCGAGCGCGTGGGGCCGCCGTTCCGTGCGTTCGACCACGCGGGGTGCCACTTCGTGCTGCTGGACAGCACGGTGCCCCTTTCCCACTACGGGCACTACGAGACGGCGCAGCTGCGCTGGCTGGAGGCGGACCTGCACCGCGTGGGACGCACCACGCCCGTGCTGCTGTTCACCCACCACTGGGTGGGCCGCGCGCCGGTGATGGTGGACAACGAGGACGCGCTGCACCGGGTGATCGAGCCGTACAACGTCAAGCTGGTGTTCAACGGCCACGGCCATTCCGACCTGCTGTGGGAGTGGAACGGCCTGGCGTGCACCATGAACAAGGGGCTGTACCAGGGCTCGTACCAGCGCGTGGAGGTGGATGCGGCCGCCGGCGAGGTCCGCCTGTCGCGCCGCACGACGGAGCAGCCGGAGCCGCAGCCGCTCGCCACCGTGCCCCTGCCCCCCTCGCGCGACCGGCGGCCGGTGTACGCGCTGGGCGCCCTCCCCGCCGCCGCGGCGGCCCCCGCGGCGACGCCCGCCGTGCCCGCGCCCGTCGTGCCGCAGCTGGAGCGGCGCTGGGAGAGGCGGCTGTCCGGCGGGGTGATGTCGCACCTGCTGCTGGCAGAGGGGACGCTGTACGTCAGCGCCATGGACGGCTCCGTCAGCGCCCTGCGCGCGGCGGACGGTATGCCGCGCTGGACGGCGGCGACGGACGGCTACTGCCACTCGTCGCCCGTGCTGGCGGAGGGGCGCATCGTGGTGGGGAGCGCGGACGGGCAGGTGTACGCGTTCCGCGCGCGCGACGGGCGCAGGCTGTGGGCGCGGCGCACGGGCGGGCCGGTGTACGCGTCGGCGGCCGTGGCGAAGGGGATCGCGGCGATCGCGTCTGGCGACGGGACGGTGTACGGGCTGGACCTGGCGGACGGGCGCGTGCGATGGACGTTCGCGCTGCCGCCCAGCCCGTCGGCGTTCGCGCAGAGCCCGGCGGGGACGGACGGCGAGCGCTTCTTCATCGGCGCGTGGGACAAGCACGTGTACGCGCTGGATGCGGCCACGGGCGCGCTCGCCTGGCGGCAGCCGGGGACGGACCGGTCGTTCGCGTACTCGCCGGCCATCGGCGGGCCGGCGGTGGGTGGCGGAACGGTGTACATCCCGGCCAACGGCAACGTGCTGCACGCGTTCGACGCGGCCACCGGCGCCACACGCTGGACCTACACCTCGCCGGGCGACAAGGTGGGCTACTCCTCCCCCGCCCTGCTCGGCGGCCGCATCTACATCGGCTGCCTGGGCGACCGGGGCGAGGTGCGCTGCATCTCCGCGGCGGACGGGCGGGAGATCTGGGTCTCCGCCACCGGCAGCACCATCTACGATTCCAGCCCGGCCGTGGCGGACGGTATCGTCAGCATCGGCTCGGTGGATGGGAATCTGTGGATGCTGAGCGCGGACGACGGACGCATCCTCGCACGCCACCGGCT
>DATING010001257.1:0-6051 GCA_035474555.1 Longimicrobium sp.
CTTGAGCTGCTGCTGCACCACCTGCGCGATGTCGGCGTGCAGGCGGTTGGAGGAGTTGATGGTCAGGTCCACCCGCAGGGGCTGACCGCCCTTTTCCACGATCCCGTCGCGGTTGCTGTCCGCGTACCCCGCCGCCGCCAGCAGCTGCTTGGCCTGGTTCACGTCGTACGGCAGGGGGTCCATGGCCGTGTACAGGGGGCTCCACTCGGGGATCATCCCCACGGCGGGGCGCCCGAAGCCCTTGAGCAGCGCGTCGATGATCTGCTGGCGGTTGATGCCCAGCGTCATGGCCCGGCGCACCTGCGCGTCGTTGAACGGCGGCTTCTCGTTGTTCCACGCGAAGAAGGTGAACTCGCGCGACGGGTAGTGGCGCAGCTCGGCCCCCTGCTGGTTCTGCACCTGCGCGCCCTGGTCGGGGAGCAGGGTGTAGGCGATCATGTCGGCCGTGCCGTTGATCAGCTCGCGCACCATGGTGGTGGCCTCGGGCACCACGCGGAACACCACGCGGTCCAGATTGGGACGGCCGCCCAGCGCCTCGGGAAAGTTGGGATTCGCTTCGAGCGTCACCGACTGGGTGGGGCGCCACTCCACGAACTTGAAGGGGCCGCTGCCCACGGGGTTGCGGTTGAACGGGTGCTGCGTGAGCTGCGCCGCGGCCACGCCCTTGAGCAGGTGCTGCGGCAGCGGCGGCCACCAGAAGCCGTCCAGGGCCTGCGCGTGCGGCGACTCGAAGCTGAAGCGCACGGTGAACGAGTCCACCACCGTGGCGGACTTGACCAGGTTCATGTACGCCGAGCCCAGCAGCGACGCCGTGGCCGGGTCCTTGGCCAGGTCAAAGGTGAACTTGACGTCGTTGGCCGTGACGGGCGGGCCGTCGTGCCACTTGACGTCGCGGCGCAGGTGAAAGGTGACGGCGGTGTCCGTGAGCTCCCACCGCTCGGCCAGCCAGGGCACCGGCTGCAGCTTGGCGTCGTACTGGATGAGCGGCGTGAAGAGCATGTGCTTCACGACGTCGTCCGACGTCAGGTGCGTGTTGGTGACGGGGTTGAAGGACTGGAAGTCCGCCAGCACGCTGATGGCCGCCGTGCCGCCCTGCACCGGCGTCCCCTTGTCGGCGCCGCCCTTGGCGTCGCCTCCCCCGCTTCCCCCTCCGCCACAGGCGGCAGCCGTCACGATGGCGGCGATGGCCGGCAGCAGGCGCCGGGCCCTGGATGCGCTCATTCCTCCCCCTCTCACGTCGTCGGTCCCGAACGCGCCGGCACGGTACCAGCCGGCCCCAAGACGCGCTCAGCGATGCCAAGTCCATGCCGGGTCTTCGTACCGCACCCGGTGCCCCTCCGCCCTTTGCAATTCCTCGCCCGTCAGCCCGCTCCGTTGCAGCCGTACCCCGAGCTCGGCCTCCCATCCCGCCGCCAGCGCGTCCACGAGCGCATCCCACGCCGGCGCGGCGCCCAGCAGCTCCGCCAGCGTGGCCGGCGGCTCCGGCGGCGGGACCTGCACCTCCGCGCGGAGCAGCGCCGCCACGGCGGACTGGTCGTCGTGGAGGGGGAGCGAGCCGTGCTGCAGCATCACCCCCCGGTCCTGACGCTGGGCGCTCCCCACGAGCTTGCGTCCCCCCGCCGTCACCTCGCCCTCCACCGGCTGCTCGAAGCAGGGGGCCAGCGAGGGCAGCGGCGCGCGCGCGGCCCCGGCGGGCTGCAGGCGCGCGGGGACGCCCAGGCGCGCCAGCCCGGCCACCAGGGCGCGGTTGATGGCGGCGTAGCTCTGCCGCGGCCCGCCCAGGGCACCCTCGCGCGTGGCGACGGAATACGTGAGCTCGCGGTCGTGCAGCACGGCGCGTCCGCCGGTGGGGCGGCGCACCACGTCCAGCCCGCGTCGGCGGATCTCGTCGCGGTCGTAGCCGCCGGACGGCTGGTTGCGGCCGAGCGACAGGCACGGCGGGCTCCAGCGGTACACGCGCAGCACGGGCGGGCCGCCAGTGCGCACGGTTTCCGCCAGCGTCTCGTCCACGGCCATGTTCCAGGCGCCGGGGGCGGGCGGTGTGTCCAGCAGGCGCCACGCGGCGCCTTTTACCGGTTGTTGCGGATGCATGTGAGCCGAGATTAGACCGCCGACCGTGCGCGCGTCAAGGTGAGGCGGATTCCGTGGCAGTACGCTTCGTGGCGGATTGGCGGCGGTGGAGCGGTGGCCGAAGGCGGCGATCATCCCAAGCCGATCCCCCGAGCCGATCGGCCGAGCCGATCCCCCGAGCCGATCTCCCGAGCTGATCCTCCCGAGCCGATCCCCCCGAGCCGATCCCCCGAGCTGATCACCCTGAGCTGATCCCCCGAGCCGATCCTCCCGAGCTGATCACCCTGAGCTGATCCTTCCGAGCTGATCTCCCGAGCTGATCACCCCAGCTGATCACCCCCAGCTGATCACCCCGATCGGCCGAGTTCGGGCCGGGCGAATGAATTCGCTGCAACAAGTACACGAAGTCCGCCTGCGCGGACTGTCCGTCACGGGTGAGTGCCACGCCGGCACGAGCTCCGAGGTGATTCAAAAACCTCCCCCAGGATTGGGGGAGGTCGCGAGGTGACGAGCGGGTGGGGGCCTCCGCTGGAGGCTCGTCCCCGTGCACGATCCGGCTTCTCCCCCTCTCCCGGCGCAGTTTGCCGGGGGAGGACCGGGGTGGGGGACGCAAAACGGAGCGGGCCCGACCTTCGAGCCCGCTCCGCATCGATCATCATCCACCATCGATCTTCTCCACCGCCTGCCGGGATCCTCGCTCCGGCGGCATCCGGATCACTCGCTCGGGGGATCGCCCGTGCCCACCTCGTACGAATCGCCGGGCTGCAGGATCTCTACCCGCGCGGCGTCGCCCACCATCTGCTTGAAGCCCTCGGGGTCCTGCTGGATGACCTCGAAGGTGTTGTAGTGCATGGGGATCACCACCTCCGGCTGGATCATCTCCACCGCGCGGGCCGCATCCTCCGGCCCCATGGTGAAGTTGTCGCCGATGGGCAGGATGGCCACGTCCACGCGTCCCTGCAGCAGCTGCAGGTCCATGATGAGCGCCGTGTCGCCCGCGTGGTAGATGCTGGGCCCGCCGTCCAGGCTGATGAGAAAGCCGCAGCAGTCGGTGGTGAACGTCCCGTCGTCGCCGTCGATGCTCCCGGTGTGCAGCGCGGGCGTGAGCTTTACCCGGCCGAACGGGAACAGGTACGCGCCGCCGATGTTCATCCCGTGCCCGTTCTTGACCCCGTTCTTCTGGCAGAACGAGACGAGCTCAAAGGTGGAGATGACGGTGGCGTCCGTCTTTTTCGCGATCTTGATGCAGTCCGCGAAGTGGTCGGAGTGGCCGTGCGAGACGAGGATGAAGTCCACCTTGCCCACGTCGCCGCTCTTGATGTCGGCCGTGGGGTTCTCGTCGAGCCACGGGTCGATGAGAATGCGCGTGCCGTCGTGCTCCAGCATGAAGCAGGAGTGCCCGTGCCAGGTAAGCGTCGCCATTTTCTAGCTCTCTGCCGAGGATAGTTCAACCCAGGAGTGCGAAAGTGCGAAGTGCGGGAGTGCGAAAGTAGGACCGCAGTTACTCTCGCACTTTCGCACTTTGCACTCTCGCACTGCTGTTCAGCCGTTACCCGCCGATCAGGCTGGTGTACGCGGCGGCGTCCATCAGGTCGTCGCCCAAGGGGCCGTCGGCGCGCACCTTGATCATCCACCCGGCGCCGTACGGGTCGCTGTTCACGGTGGCGGGATCGGCGTCGAGCGTCGTGTTGGTCTCCACCACCTCGCCCGCGATGGGCATGTACAGGTCCGACACGGCCTTGACCGCCTCGATGGTGCCGAACACCTGGTGCGCCGTGTACTTGCTCCCCGGCTTGGGCAGCTCCACGAACACCACGTCGCCCAGCTCGCCCTGGGCGTAGTCCGTAATGCCGATGATGTACACGCCTTCCTCGCCGGACGGCTTGATGTACTCGTGTTCCTTGGTGTACTTGAGGTCCTGCGGGACGTTGGCCATTGCTCTCTCCGCGGTGCGGGCCGGGGCTGGGATTTCGCGGGGAGATATAGGCCGCGCGCCGGGCAGGCGTCAAGCGACGGCACGGCCAAGTGGCCGGTTCGTGACGTCCGGTGGGGCGGAGATGGAGGGGGGGCGGCGGTCCCTGGCCGGGCAGAGCTACATGGCTGGGGACCGTCCCGGCGAGGCAGAGCGAATGAATTCGCCGCAACGACTACACGAAGTCCGCCTGCGCGGACTGTCCGTCACGGGGGAGTGCCACGCCGGCACGGTGTCCGTGTGGAGATGAAGTTCTCCCCCTCCTGCCCGCGAAGCGGGGGAGGGGGCCGGGGGGAGGGGGCTCTCCGCCGCCGCAGGCAGCCCACCTTCGTGCACGAGCCGCAGTTCTCCCCCTGTCCACGAGGAACGAGGGGGGAGGGGGCCGGGGGGTTGGGGGCGCTTGCGTGGGCCGGGGCGGATGTACGACTGTACCCGGAGGAACCATCACCGCGGCGGATGCACATCCGCCGCGGCCACAACGCTTGGATCGCGAGCCATCGGGATGAAGGCGATGACGTTCGGCATGGCGCGCGGCTGCGCGGCGGCACTGCTCCTGGCCCTCGCGGCGTGCGGCGGGGACGGCGGGGGAGGGGAGGCCGGCGGCGGCGCGGCAAAGGGCGCGGGGCGGGATTCCGCCGCGACCGCGGGCACGACGCGCGAGGACAGCGCGGCGGCGGTCCGTGCGCGCTTCGGCAACCGCGTGCCAAAGCCGGACAGCGTGCGTGCGCTGTACGTCAACGGCTGGGCCGCAGGCGGGCGCACGCGGATGCGCGAGCTCATCCGCATCGCCGACGAGACGGAGATCAACGCGTTCGTCGTCGACATCAAGGAAAGCGACACCTACCTCACCCACGACTCCACGGGCATCGCGCTGGCCAAGGAGATCGGCGCGGACACCATGCCGCGCAGCAAGTGGCTGCCGGCGCTGGTGGATTCGCTGCGGGCGCACGGCATCTACCCCATCGCCCGCATCGTCGTCTTCAAGGACCGCATGCTGGCGGAGAAAAAGCCGGAGCTGGCCATCCGCCACACGGACGGCAGCGTGTGGTTGGACCAGAAGGGCAAGCCGTGGGTGAACCCGTACGACCGGCGGGTGTGGGACTACAACATCGCCATCGCGCGCGAGGCCCTGGACATGGGCTTCCGCGAGATCCAGTGGGACTACGTGCGCTTTCCCGACGTCACCGAGGCGCGGCGGCGCACCATGGCCTTTCCCGGATCCAACGGCAAGGCGCGCGACGTGAACATCGAGGAATTCATCCGCTACTCGCGCGAGCAGCTGGCGGAGTACCAGGTGCCCGTGACGGCGGACGTGTTCGGGCTGGTGACGCACCTGGCCGGCGACGTGGGGGTCGGGCAGAACTGGGAGCGGGTGATCACGGCGAGCGATGCCGTGCTGCCCATGGTGTACCCGTCGCACTACTTCGGCGGGGTGTACGGGTTCACCAAGCCCAACGCGCACCCGTACGAGATGGTGCGCATCAGCATGGCGGACGCGGTGGAGCGCACGCGCGCCGTGCAGGCGCAGGGCAAGAAGACGGGCGAGATCATCCCGTGGCTGCAGGCGTTCACGGCGGACTACCTGCGCGACGGAATCACGTACGGCCCCAGCCACGTGCGCCAGCAGATCGCGGCCACGTACGACAGCGGCCTCAAGAGCTGGGTGCTGTGGAACCCGGGCAGCAAGTACGACGTGTACCTGCCCGCGCTGCGCCCCGCGGACGGCTCGCCGTCGGCGCTGGAGCGGGGCGGATGGAAGCCGCTGCGCTGGGAGCCTCCGCGCGGCCGCATGAGCGCCGTGGTGCGGCAGATGGACCGGCGGGCCTCGCAAGCCGCCGCCGACACCCTGCGCGGCACCCCGGCGGATTCCGCGCGGCGGGGCGGATCGCAGGCCACGGGCGCGGCGGGACGGCAGTAGGCGCGAGATCGATCGAAGAGGCGACAGGAGAGGAATCGGCCAGTCGAGGATCGTGCAGGGTGGCGGAGCCCGCGCGCGCCCCCACCCGGGC
>DATING010001258.1:0-2135 GCA_035474555.1 Longimicrobium sp.
CCCCGCGAAGGGGGCGCCGTAAAGGCCCGACGGGCGAAGAACTCTCCCCGATGCAGGGCAGTTCGAAGCAGTCGTATCCAAATCCGAACCCACCGGACTCCGAGTTGGCAACGGACAAGCGCTGGACCGTCGTCGAGATGATCCGCTGGACGGCGGAGTACCTGGACGGCAAGGGGGTCCACAACGCCCGGCTCAACGCCGAGCTGCTGCTGGCGGGCATGCTGGGCCTCAAGCGGCTGGACCTGTACCTCCAGTTCGACCGCCCGCTCACCCCCGAAGAGCTGGCCGAATACCGCGACCGCCTTCGCAGGCGTGCGCGGCGCGAGCCGTTGCAGTACATTGACGGGACCGCCGCTTTCCGTGACCTTGTGCTCAAGGTGGACAGGCGCGTATTGATTCCCCGTCCCGAGACGGAGCGGCTCGTCCAGGAAGTGCTGGACTGGGCCGCGGGCCGCGAGGCACTTTCCGCCGTGGACGTGGGTACCGGTTCAGGCGCCATCGCCCTGGCGCTGGCCACCGAAGGCCCCTTCGCGCGCGTGGTCGCCACCGACGTTTCCGACGCGGCGCTGGCGCAGGCGCGCGAGAACCATCAATTTGCCGCCGCGGACGCGCCCGTCTCGTTCCGCTCCGGCGACCTGCTGGAGCCCGTCCGCGGCGAGCGCTTCGACGCCGTGGTCTCCAATCCGCCCTACATCGGCGACGAGGAGGCGCCTTCGCTGGACGCGGAGGTGCGCGAGTGGGAGCCCGCGGGGGCGCTGTTCGCGGGCACGGGCGGGCTGGACGTGATCCGCCGCCTGGTTCCGCAGGCGGCCGCCGTGCTGGGCCCGGGCGGGCTGCTGGCGCTGGAGATGGGCGCGGCGCAGGGGGCGGCGGTGTGCGGCATCATCAACGAAACCAACGCGTTCGGCGCGCCTCGGGTGCGGCCGGACCTGGCGGGGCGCGACCGCATCGTGCTCGCCGAACGACTTTAAAAGCCAGGATGTCCGGCATGGACCAGATGTGGGAAAAGGCCCGCGAGGTGGGCCGCATGATCGCCCATAGCGACGAGTACAAGGCCTTCAAGCGCGCCAGCCAGCAGCTGAGCGACGACCGCGATGCGGTCACGCGCCTGAACCGGCTGCAGGCGCTCGAGGAGATCTTTCAAACGGCCATCCAGCAGGGCACGGAGCCGCCGTTGGAGCAGCAGCAGGAGTACGAGCGGCTGGTGGGCGAGGTGCAGACCATGCCCGGCTACCAGGCGCTGGCGTCGGCCCAGGGCAACTTCGACCGGCTGATGCTGCGGGTGAACGAGGAGATCGCCAAGGGGATCGAGGCGGGCGAGCAGAGCCGGATCATCCTTTCCTCCTGACGGGCCCCACCACGATGAAGTTCCTGCCCAGCGACCTGCGCGAGCAGGGCACGCGGCTCCTTACGCCCCTGCTGGACGTGTTCGTCCGCAGCGGCATGTCGCCCAACGTGATCACGACCATCGGGTTCGTGGTCACCATGGGCGCGGGGCTGGCGTACTTTCTCGGCAGCTTGCAGTGGGGCGGCTTCCTGGTGCTGATGGGCGGGCTGTTCGACGTGATCGACGGGTACGTGGCCCGCAAGACGGACCGCGTCACGCGATTCGGCTCGTTCTACGACAGCACGCTGGACCGCATCAGCGAGGTGATGGTCTTTCTGGGCGTGTTTTCGCTGTACAACGGCACGGCGCCCAACATCGGCGAGCCGTGGATGGTGTACGTGGTGGCGCTGGCCCTAGCCGGCTCGCTGCTCGTTTCCTACACGCGTGCCCGGGCCGAGGCCATGGGCATCGACTGCCGCGTGGGCCTCATGCAGCGCGCCGAGCGGGTGCTGCTGCTGGGCATCTCCACGCTGTTCTTCGCCACGTGGCGGGGCGGCCTGGTGCTCACCCTGGTGATGATCGCCATGGCGGTGCTCACCAACCTGACGTTGATCTACCGCATCTTCTGGGTTTACCAGCACACCCGCGCGACGGCCGCACCCGTGCAGCCGGCTCCGGCGCGCCGTGCGGCCCGAACACCAGCCAAAAGGTAAGACACACCGTGCGCAGCGACAGTTACGTGCCGCGCCCCGCCGAGGGGCGCCTGGGCATTCTTCTCCCCGGCCTGGGAGCCGTCTCCACCACGTTC
>DATING010001259.1:0-9012 GCA_035474555.1 Longimicrobium sp.
AGTGCGGGAGTGCGGGAGTGCGGGAGTGCGGGAGTGCGGGAGTGCGGGAGTGGCCCTCGCCCGACGGGCCCTCCCCCGGCCTCGCGTAGGCTCGTCCACCCCCTCCCGCAAACTGCGCGGGAGGGGGCCGGGGGGAGGGGCGCCCGCCGGTGCAGGGACGCGGGCTTCCGTCGGAAATGCAGTTCTCCCCCTCTCCCGCGCAGTTTGCGGGAGAGGGGGCCGGGGGTGAGGGGTCCCGCGAAGCGGGCGCCGTAAAACCGTCCGTGGCCGCGACCTCCCGCCCCCGCACGTCTCGCCGCGGGCGCCGGAGGTTGCGTATCTCGCGGCGCGGGGCGACTTTGTGGACCCCGCACATGGTCTTTCGTGCGGTGGAGTCCGCGCAGGCGGACTTCGTGAGGTTGCAGCCGCGATTTCAATCGCCCGGCGGAGAGGCGGCGACACTGCACTCCGCCTGGCTGGACAGGATCTTTGACGTGGCGGGAGACGGCGCGCGGGCGGATTCACTCACGCACTGACGCACTCCCGCACTCACGCACTTTTTTGGATTCGGATGAGCATTCCCACGTTCCACGCCACCACCATCTTGGCCGTCCGCCGCGACGGACAGGTCGCGCTGGGCGGCGACGGGCAGGTCACCATGGGCGACGTGGTCGCCAAGTCCAGCGCCACCAAGGTGCGCAAGCTGCGCGAGGGCAAGATCCTCGCGGGCTTCGCCGGCTCCGTGGCCGACGCGTTCACCCTCTTCGAGAAGTTCGAAGAAAAGCTGGAGCGCTACCCCGGCAACCTGAGCCGCGCCGCCGTGGAGCTGGCCAAGGACTGGCGCAGCGACCGCTACCTGCGCCGGCTGGAGGCACTGCTGGCCGTGGCCGACCGCGAGAACCTGTACATGGTCAGCGGCACCGGCGACGTGATCGCCCCCGACGACGACATCGTGGCCATCGGCAGCGGCGGCAGCTACGCCCTGGCGGCGGCGCGGGCGCTCAAGGACCACTCCGACCTCTCCGCGCCCGACATCGTGCGCCGGGCGCTGGAGATCGCGGGCGACATCTGCATCTATACCAACAAGAACATCACCGTGCTGGAGCTGGACGGTCCGGCCCCCGCAGCGGAGCGTGAGGCGTAACCGATGGCGACCAACGTGACGGAAGTGCCGGCCGGCCCCGACGGCCAGCCCACGGAGCCGCTCTGGCTGGACGAGATGACGCCCCGCCAGATCGTGGCGGAGCTGGACAAGTACATCGTGGGGCAGAACGCGGCCAAGAAGGCGGTGGCCATCGCGCTGCGCAACCGCTGGCGCCGCCAGCGCGTGGCGGAGGACCTGCGCGACGAGATCGTCCCCAACAACATCATCATGATCGGCCCCACGGGCGTGGGAAAGACGGAGATCGCCCGCCGCCTGGCCCGCCTGGCCGGGGCGCCGTTCGTGAAGGTGGAAGCGTCCAAGTTCACGGAAGTGGGCTACGTGGGCCGCGACGTGGAATCCATGGTGCGCGACCTGGTGGACATGGGCGTGAACATGGTCCGCACGGAGCGCGAGGACGAGGTGCAGGACGTGGCCGAGCAGCGCGCCGAGGAGCGCCTGCTGGACCTGCTGCTGCCCCCCACCGAGGGCCAGCCCACCCCCGCCGAGGGGGACAAGAAGGAGGGCCGCGTGTTCTTCGCCGGCCCCGCCGGCGGGCAGGCGGAGGCGGTGCCGGAGGACGCGCAGAGCCGCGAGCGGCGCGAGCGCACCCGCGAGAAGTTCCGCCAGCTGCTGCGCGACGGCAAGCTGGAGGACCGCGAGGTGGAGGTGGAGGTCAGCCACAGCATGCCCATCGAGAACATGATGGTCCCCATGGGCGGCGGGATGGACGGCGGCCCCATGGACGGCAACCTCATGGACATGCTGCAGGACTGGCTGCCCAAGCGCACCAAGCGCCGCACGGTCACCGTGGCCGAGGCACGCCGCATCCTGACCCAGGACGAGCTCGACAAGCTCGTCAACATGGACGAGGTCATCAACGAGGCGCTGGACCGCGTGGAGGAGATGGGCATCATCTTCCTCGACGAGATCGACAAGATCGCGGGCGAGCGCAGCGGCGGCAGCGGACCGGACGTGAGCCGTGAAGGCGTGCAGCGCGACCTGCTCCCCGTGGTGGAGGGCTCCACCGTGCAGACCAAGTACGGCATGGTGCGCACGGACCACATGCTGTTCATCGCGGCGGGCGCGTTCCACGTCAGCAAGCCGTCGGACCTGATCCCGGAGCTGCAGGGCCGCTTTCCCATCCGCGTGGAGCTCACGACGCTCACGGAGGATGACTTCGTGCGCATCCTGCAGGAGCCCAAGAACGCGCTCGTCACGCAGTACCGCGCACTGGCGGCGGCGGACGGGTGCGAGCTGGAGTTCACGGACGCGGGCGTGCGCGAGATCGCCCGCACGGCCGCGCGGCTCAACGAGCGGATGGAGAACATCGGCGCGCGCCGCCTGCACACCGTGCTGACGACGCTGCTGGAGGACGTGATGTTCGACCTCCCCGACATGCCCGAGAAGCGCATCGTCATCGACCCCGAGCGGGTCAACGACCGCCTCAAGGACATCGTGGAGGACGAGGACCTGCGCAAGTACATCCTGTGATTCCGCGGATGTAGACGGGTCTGCTGGATGGATGACGATCGATCGGCCCTCTCCCGGATCCCGGGGGAGGGCCGATTTTTTCGTCCCGGCGCGGATGATGTCCATGCGCGGTGGCGGGACCGGGCCGCCGGGGCCGCGCGGGGTCCCTCACCCCCCGGCCCCCTCTCCCGTACACTCCCTGTCGGCACCCTCGATTGCCTGCCCTGTACGGGAGAGGGGGAGACCTTCGCGCCACATGCTCCGCCACGCGCGCAGAACTCCACCTGCAAACAACCCCTCCCCCGAAGTTGGGGGAGAGGGCTCCCGTCACCCAGGGACGCATCCCGCCAGGCCGGGGGAACGGCTGCTTCCTTGCGCGGAAGCAGTGCGAGGATTATACGTCCTCTTCTGTACGACCTTGATCGTCCCCCGTCCGCCGGCCTTTCGGCGCCCGTGGTGTTCGTGCTGTTTCGCAAGCCGTTCGTCCGTCCGGACCGGTGGCGCGAAAGGCAGCGCTTTTACGGGCTTCCTCCTCGTTGCTCTCCCTCCCCCCGAAGGCCGTACCGGGAGACCTCCGCTCCGGTTGTTGCAGCGCCCGCTCCAACCACCCGAGGCCCCATGATCCACCGATCGTCCGTCCCCCCGTCCGCGGGCGCACTGCCCCGCGGAGCGCCGCGCTTTCCCTCCGTTCTCCCCTCGCTGGCCGTGGCCGCGCTCGCGGCCGGTGTGCTGGCGGCCTGTGCCGGCGCGGGAGCCGGAACGGCGGCGCCGGGCGCTCCCCTGGGCGCCAGCCCCGCATCGGCGGACTCGACCGTGTTCCCCGAGCCCATCGTCATCACCACGGGCGCAAACGGCATCCTGGACGTGACGCTGCGCGTGGACACGGCCACGCTCCCCGTCCCCGGCGCCGGCAACCAGCTGCTGCGCGCGTGGACGCTGGTGGAAGCCAACGGCGTATCGTACGACACCACCGCCTATCCCGGTCCCACCTTCGTGGTGAGCCCGGGCGACTCCGTGCGCATCCTGCTCGTGAACAACCTGCCGGCGCCGGATGACAACGAGACCTGCGTGCCGTATCCCGCCTTTGCGGAAGGGATCGACCAATACCAGGACTGCTTCCACGGCTTCAACTGGACCAACATCCACTACCACGGCTTTCACGTGACGCCCGACAGCACGGGCGACGACGTGCTGCTGCAGATCGCGCCCGGGCAGCAGTACCAGTACGCGTTCGGCATCCCGGAGAACCAGTCGCCGGGGACGCACTGGTACCATCCGCACAAGCACGGCTCGGTGGCCATCCAGGTGGGGAACGGGATGTCGGGCGCGTTCATCGTCCGTGGCGGGGCGCTGGACTCGCTCACCCGCGCGCTGGGGATGCGCGAGCACGTGATCGCCGTGCAGAAGGTGGATTCGCAGCTCAACCTGATCGACAACGCGTTCTCGGGCAGCACGCTGGTGAACGGGGCCGCCGCGCCCGTCATCACCATGCGCCCGGGCGAGGTGCAGCGCTGGCGCATCGTGGACGAGAACATCACCAAGACGGCGAACTTCGAGATCTCGTTCAGCAACGAGGACGGGCCCGAGCCGCTGCTGTACGACGTCGCCCGCGACGGGGTGCAGTACGCGCCCGCCAACTACACCACCAGCACCCCCGACCTCGCGCTGCTGATGTCGCCGGGAAACCGGCTGGACGTCTTCGTCCAGGCGCCCACGGAGGCGGGGACGGACCTGGTGCAGGTGCGCAGCGTGGCCAACGGCCGGCGGCGGCCCTCCACGGGGCTGGCCGCCAGCAGCGCCGCGGCGCCCGCGCCCCTCTTCTACGTCCGGGTGGTGGATGACGGCGCGCCGGTGAACACCACCCTGCCGTCCGCGCTGCCCCCGCTCCCGTCGTTCCTGGCCAACCTGCCGGGGCCGCTGGATCCGTCGCAGATCGACACCAGCCAGATCCCGACCATTGTCTTCCTGGACTCGGTGCCGGCCGCGGGGAACTCGGTCACCAACCCGTCGCGGTTCTACCTGGGGACCGCACAAAACCCGTTCCAGCGCTACAACGACAGCGTGGTGTACATCCCGGAGAGCAGCACGGGGCAGCAGCAGCCCATGCTGCTGGGCGGGCTGCAGACGTGGATGGTGAAGAACTACGGCACGGCGACCAACCACCCGTTCCACATCCACATCAACCCGTTCCAGGTGATCGGCGCCTTCGCGCCCAACCCCGCCGATCCCAACGCGGCGCTGTACACGCAGCTCAACGGGGCGTCGCAGCAGAACAGCGCGCCCATCTGGCTGGACGTGGTGCCGCTGCCGCTGCCGCTCATCGACACGGTGGGCGGGGTGGTGGACACCATCCCTGGCTACGTGATCATCCGCCAGCAGTACGAGGATTTCACGGGGCAGTACGTGATGCACTGTCACATCCTGGGCCACGAGGAGCGCGGGATGATGCAGGTGCTGCAGGTGTTCTCCAACGCCCAGGCGGCCGAGGCGGCTGCCCAGGCCGGCTACCCGCACGCGGGGCACGGGGCGCACACCGGCCACGGCGCCGCGCAGCCCGCCGCCGGCTCGGGGGCCGGAGGTGGGAACGGGCGTGGTGGCGGCGGCGGCGGCCCAGGCTCCGGACAGGGCCGCCCGCACCAGCACTGACACACGCGCGGTGGATGCAGACGACAAACCGCCCGGGGGCATCCTGCCCCCGGGCGGTTTCTCGATGCGTGGGAATCACCGGCCTCCCCCGGATCAGCCCGCCGGCGCGTCCTCGTACAGCGTGATGGCGGTGGTCTTGATGAGCAGGTAGAGCACCGTGCCGGGGACGAGCTGCAGCTCCGCGCGGGCGTCCGCCGTGACCTCGGCGACGAGGGGCGGCGCGCCGTCGGCCTCGCGGGCGGTGACGAGGCGGATGGCGCCCACGGCCTGCACGCTCTCTACCCGCGCGGGGAGGGCGTTGCGCGCGGACAGGCCGGCGGGGTGCTCCAGCGCCAGCACGATCTCGTCCGCGGGGACGGACAGCAGCAGCGTGCTCCCGGGCGGCAGGGCGCTGCGGGGCACCGTGAGCGACGGCCCGGCGCCGTCCGCCCCCAGCCGCACCTCCGTGGTCCCGTCGCGCGCGCCCACCACGACGGCGGGGAGCACGTTCTCGAATCCCTCGCCCTGCGCCAGGGGAAAGACGGCCGGCCGCGTGAGCACGGCCCGCGGCTCGCCCCGGGCGATGATCTGCCCCTCGCGCAGCACGACCAGGTCCTCGCAGAGCGCCTGCACCTCCACAGGGTTGTGCGACACGAGGAGGATGGGGATGGCGAACTCCGCCTGCACGCGCTGCAGGAACGGGAGCACCTTGCGCCGCAGCGCCGCGTCCAGCGAGGCCAGCGGTTCGTCCAGCAGCAGCAGGCGCGGCCCGGAGCAGAGCGCGCGCCCCAGGGCCACGCGCTGGCGCTCGCCGCCGGAGAGCGTCGTCACGCCGCGGTCCAGGAGCGGGGCCAGGTCCAGCACGCGGACGACGTTCTCCAGCCCCGCGTCGAAGTCGTGCCCGCCCTCCAGCGCCCGGCCGCGCCCCGCGCGCAGGTTGCCCCGCACGTCCAGGTGCGGAAAGAGCAGGCTGTCCTGCGGCACGTAGCCGATCCCGCGCTGCTCCGGCGGAACGCGCACCTTCCGCTCCGTGTCCAGCCACGCGCGGTCTCCCAGCGCGATGCGCCCCGTCGCGCGCTTCCGCAGCCCCGCGATCGTCTCCAGCAGCGTCGTCTTTCCCGAGCCCGACACGCCGAAGATCCCCGTCACCCGGTGCGTGGTCGCGAAATCCACCTCCAGGCTGAACCGGTCCAGCGGCAGCCGCACCCGGACCGAGAGCGCGTCCGTCATGCCGCCTCCGCGCCGATTCTCGCCCGCCGCCGGTGTCCGCGGAGGCGGACAGTGTGAAGTTGTAGCCGCGATTTCAATCGCTCCCGCGATCTCCGCGCTTCGCTCTGCACGTTGCATCCGTAGCTCATCGGCGCGGGGCGGGGACGTGCCGGTACGACAGCACCTCTGTCGCGTACACGGCCGCGAAGCCCGCGACCAGCGCGATCACCAGCAGCACGTTGGCCTCGGACTCGCGGCCGGCTTGCTGCGCGCTGAAGATGGCCGTCGCCAGCGTCTGCGTGCGGCCGGGGATGTTGCCGGCCAGGATGATGGTCGCGCCGAACTCGCCCACGGCGCGCGTGAATCCCAGGATCAGCGCCGCCAGCAGCCCGCGCGAGGCCAGGGGAAGGGTAAAGCGGAGGAAGGTCGCCGCGCGGCCGTGGCCCAGCGTGCGCGCCATCTGCTCGTAGCGCGGGTCCACCGCTTCGAAGCTCACGCGCGCCGTGCGGACCACGAGTGGCGTCGCCATCACCGCGCAGGCGATGACCACGGCCTTCCAGGTGAGGATCACGTCCAGGTCCAGCCCCAGCGTGTCGCGCCCCAGCGGCCCGTCCGCGGCGAACAGGCGCAGCAGCAGGTAGCCCACGGCCGTCGGCGGCAGCACCAGCGGCAGGCTGAACAGGGCGGATACCACGCGCTTGCCCCTGAACTCGCGCCGCGCCAGCACCCACGCGATCAGCGTCCCCGGCACCATGACGATGCCGGTTGCCAGCGCGGCCCACAGGAAGGTGGACCACAGCGCCTGGATGGCCGTCTCGCTCACGGCGCGGGGGCGGGGAGCGGCGTGAATCCGTGCTTGCGGAAGAGCGCCGCGCCGTCGGGTCCGGCGAGAAATTCGTAGAAGCCCCGTGCGCCGGCGGGGTTGTCGCCCTCCGCCACCTGCGCCAGCACGTAGCGGATGGGCGGCCCGTCACGCACCTCGTACAGCACGCGCGTGCGGTCCGCGAACGCCATCTGGTCCGTCTTGTAGGCGACGCCGATCACCCGCGGATCGGCCAGCACCAGCCCCACGGCCGCGCGCACGTCCGGCGCCGGCGCCACACGGTCCTTCACTGCGTCCCACAGCGGCCGGCCGCCGCACTGGAGGGACTGCATCCACGTGCGCGCGTAGGTGCCCGCCGGCACCGCGTCCGGGTCACCCATCGCCAGCGTGCGAAAGGGGAGCGCGGCCAGGGCGCACGGCTCCGCCACCCGCGACGTGTCGCGCGCGGCGGCGATGACGACGAGCGTGTTGGAGAGCAGGTCGCGGCGCGTGTTGGGGACCAGGCGGCCGGCGTTCTGCACCGTATCCATCCATCCCTCGCTCGCGCTCAGGAACAGGTCCACCCCCCGCGATGCGCCGACCTGGTGCGCCAGGTCATTGCTCCCCGCGAAGTTGAACACCACGCGCGCGCCGGACCGCTGCTCAAACGCCGTGCCCGCCTCCTGCAAGGCCTCGCGCAGGCTGGCCGCGGCGAACACGAGCACTTCGCCCGAGACGCGCGTGGAATCGGCGTTCCCGGCACTCGCTCCGCCGCTCCGGTCACCACCACACGCGGCGACGAGGAGGAGCAGCAAGGTGGAGATGATGATCTTCATCGATGTATGTCGTCGCCTCGTTGCGCGCCCGAGCCCGGGCAACTGAAGTCGCGGCACCGAAAACGTGATGTCGGCCTTCGCCGACGGCTCGTGCACCGGGCAGAGCCTGTACACCGTCGCCTGGTGCTGCTAGAACCGCGCGGCGCGCGTGGCAGATCGCCCGTGACGGATAGTCCGCGCAGGCGGACTTGGTGACTTTCCAGCGGCGAATTCATTCGCTCGGCCGGGAGTTCGGGATGCGCTTCGATCTTTCCCTCGGGCGATCCACCCTGGGTTGGCCGCCCGCCCTCCCGCCGTCGAACCGTCAGCCGCGTGCGGCATCACTCGTCCCCCGCGCGCGCCATCGCGTGCCGGGCGAGGAAGAACATCAGCGCGGCCAGCACCAGCAGCGGCGGGAGCATGCGTCCCACGTCGCCCATCCGCCCGAAGATGAGCCCCAGCCGCAGCGCGTCCGCCACCAGGGTGACGGGGTTCCACTGTGCCACCGCGGCCAGCCATTCGGGCATTTGCCGCGCGGGGACGAGTGCCGTGCTGGTGAACAGCAACGGCATGTTGAGCACGTGGATGAACACCGCCATGCTCTCCGGCGCCCGCGTCCGCAGGGCGATCCAGCACGACAGGCTGCCGTACGCCACGGCGAACAGCGCCAGCCCCACGCCGGCGAAAAAGACGGCGCCCCACTCGATCCACAGCCGCGCGCCCAGCATCCATCCCAGCAGGCCGACGACCATCGCCTGCGCCAGGAGCCGTGCCACGTCCGCGGCCAGCTTGCCGCCCAGGATCCACCCCGGATGCGCGGTGGAGCGCACCATCCGCTGGACGAATCCCGTTTGCAGGTCGCGTACGAGGTCGATGCCGGCCTGTGACGCGCCGAACAGCACCGTCATCACGCACACGCCGGGGAGCATGAACGAGAGGTACGATACGCCCGTGTAGTCCGGCCCCAG
>DATING010001260.1:0-3174 GCA_035474555.1 Longimicrobium sp.
AGCGCGCTGAGCCGCCTGCTGGACAAGGTGTTCCACGGCTCGGCGGCCATGCTGGTGGCGCAGCTGGTCAACGAGCGCGAGATCCCGCCCGACGAGCTGCGCCAGATCCGCGAATTGCTGGACAACCGCCTGCCGGAGGACGACGCATGACGATCGTGTGGGTGATCCGTGCCCTGGCCGCCGGCGTGCTGCTGGCCGCCGCCGCCCTCTATGCCGAGCGGGTGGCGGGATGGTTCGGCCAGCCGCGCCGCTGGGCCTGGGCCGCGGCCATGGCGGCCACCGTGCTCCTTCCGCTCGCCGCGCTCGTGGCACCCGGCCTCTTTCCGCCGATGGACGCCCCCGTCGCGGAGGCTGTGGTCTTCGCGGCGCCGGGCGACGCGGGGACGGCGGATGCGGCGGATGGGTCCCCATCGTCCGCCGTGGCGGCCGTGCCGTTCGGGCGGGTGTTCGCGATCGGCTGGATGCTGGCGTCGGCCGCGATGCTGCTGGTGCTGGGCGTGGCGTGCCGGCGGATGGACGCGACGCTGCGCGGGCTTCCCGGCGCGCGTCTGCACGGCGTAAAGGTGCGCGTGGCGGACGATACGGGGCCCGCCGCCGTGGGCATCCTGATGCCGGAGGTCGTGGTGCCGCGCTGGGTGCTGGATGCGCCCGAGGCAGAGGCACGGCTCATCGTGTGGCACGAGCGCGAGCACGTGGCTGCGGGCGACGTGCAGCTGCTGGCCCTGGCCGCCGCGGCGCTGGTGGTGATGCCGTGGCATCCCGCGCTCTGGTGGCAGTACCGCCGCCTGCGCCTGGCGGTGGAGACGGACTGCGACGCGCGCGTGCTGGCCGCCGTGCCGGGCGTGCGCCGCTACGCGCTGGCCCTGCTGCGCGCGGCAGAGACGTCGCGCGCCGCGCCCCTGCTCGCCCCGGCCTGGGGAGAGCGCCCATCCCACCTGGAGCGGAGGATCGCCGCCATGACCGCCACCCGCCCTGCCCATCGCGTTCCCCGCACCGTGGCCGCCGCGGCCGCCGCGTGCTGCCTGCTGGCCGCCGCCTGCGACGTCCTGGAGTCGCGCGGCGCCGTCGCCGATGCGCGGCACGCGGCCGTGCCCCGCGTGGTGGAGGAGGGGGTGGATGCGAACGGCCGCGCCTACCAGAACGTCGACAACGCGGACGGCACCATGAGCATTTCCGTGGGCCCGGACCCGTCCAAGCCGCACGGCTGGCTGGGGCTCACCCACACCTTCCCCTATCCCGGCAACGGCCCCATCGGTACGCCCATGCGGCATCACCCGTTCGTGTCGAAAATCCAACCCGGCTCCCCCGCGGCCGATGCGGGGCTGGCGACGAACGACACCATCCTGTCGTCCAACGGCAAGGACGCGCGGCTGGGCCGGATCTTTCCCGATCGCACGCCCGGCACCGTGTACACGCTGCAGGTGCGCCGCAACGGGGTGGAGCGCCAGGTCCAGCTCACCGTGGGCCCCGAGCGCGCGGCGACTCCCCTGCCCTGACGCGTTTCCCCGGCGGAAAGAAACTCGGAGCCGCAGCGATGGACGCTGCGGCTCCGCGTTGTTTGGGCCTTATGCCTTCCCCCCCCCGCTTGTTTTCCTGAGGGAGGCGCCGCGCGATCTTGCCCGTGCCCGGCCCCATGGCGCCGACCGAAGGATCTACTCGCCCGTTCATGACCCGTCCTCCGGCGACGGATGGAACCCGGTCACGGGACAGGTCGTGCGGAAAGGCGGCCGTCATGCACGGGACGGTAGATCCTTCGGTCGGCGCCAGAGTGTCTGCACGGGACGGATCGGGCGGCGCCTCCCTCAGGAAAACAAGGGGTCCGCCGCGCGCGAAAGCGCCGTGCGCGGTGGATGATCAGCCCGTGCCGGTGGAGGTGCGGTGCAGGATGCGCGGCACCTCGCCGGGGAGCTCGCGCGCCAGGAAGCCCACGTCGCCGTGGCGCTCGGCGAGCGCGTTGCCGGCCTCGCCGTGCAGGTACACACCCCACGCCGCCGCGCGCAGCGGATCGGCCCCGCGCGCCAGCAGGCCGGTGACGATGCCGCCCAGCACGTCGCCCGAGCCGCTGGTGGCCAGCCCCACGCCGCCGCCCGTGTAGCGAAAGATGCGGCCGTCGGGTGCGATGATCGTCGTCTCCGACCCCTTGAGCGCCACCACGGCCCCGAACGCCTCCGCCGCCCGGCGCGCCGCGGCCTCGGGATCGGCCTCCACGGCGTCGCGCTCCATCTCCAGCAGCTGCGCCATCTCGCCCGCGTGCGGCGTGAGCACGGCGCGGCCCTCCAGGTGCGCCAGCGCGCGCGGCTCCTCGCGCAGGGCCGCCAGGCCGCCCGCATCCAGCACCACGGACGGACGGGTGATGCGCTTCAGCACGCCGCGCGTCAGCCGGGCGGCGGCGTCCTCGTCCACCAGCCCGGGGCCGATGAGCAGCGCATCCACCCGGTCCGCGCGCTCCGCCACGTCGCTGGCGGCGCGGGGGTGCAGCCCCTCCGACGCCGCGTCACGGAACGCGAATACGCGCGCCTCCGGCACGGCGATGGCCACGGCGGACGCGACGGAATCCGCCGTGGCCAGCTGCAGCTTGCCCGCGCCCGCGCGCATGGCCGCCTCCGCCGCCAGCAGCAGCCCGCCGGGGTTCTCCGCGCTCCCGCCGACGATCAGCACGCGGCCGCGCGCCTCCTTGTCCGCGGAATCGTCCAGCGACGGGAGTGCCAGTTCCCGGAGCCGCGCGGGCGTAAGTTCTGGGATGCGCGTCACTTGACCGCCACGGGTGCGTCCGGGCGGCTGGTGACGGCGGCGCCCGCGTCCGCCAGCGGGGCCACGAAGTTGAACAGGCGCAGCTCCAGCTTGCCCTCCGTGCCCAGCGCGGGGTTGAAGGCGTAGGACGTCACGGAGCAGTTGGCGACCTCCGTCTCGCGGTCCACGGCCAGGATCTGCTCCTCCGTCATGCACTCCAGCAGGTAGCGCAGGCACAGCACCACCACCTGGTGGCAGACGATGAGTACGCGCTCGTCGCGGTAGTGCAGCGACAGCGTGTCCAGGGCGCTGCGCAGGCGCAGGATGACGTCGCACCAGCTCTCGCCGCCCGGCGGTCGATAGTAGATCTTGCCGATCTCGGCGCGCAGCGCGGCCTCGTCCGGGAATCGCGCGATGATGCCCGCCTTCGTGAGGCGGTTGAAG
>DATING010001261.1:0-10519 GCA_035474555.1 Longimicrobium sp.
AATTCGCGGCTACAACATCACGCTGTCCGCCTCCGCGGACACCACCGTGCCCGGGTGAGTGCCCGTCTCCAATGCGGGCAATCGTCATCCCCCATCTGGCATCCAGCCAACCACGCCCGGTTTCGGGAAATGCCGCGCCACGCGAGACGCAATCTGCCCGCGACGCGGTGTCCGCGGAGGCGGACAGTGTGCAGTCGTAGCCGCGAATTCATTCGCTCGTCTCGACCCGCGGATGATGAACTTCGCCCCGCCACCCCAAACGTGTCCGGGTGTTCGCATTCCTTTCCAGTCTCAATTGTGTGATATTCCAGATGGATGGAGACGATGAGGGCGGCGCGGAGGAAATTCCGCGGGCGTGTCCATCCATCCAGGGGCATGGCCGATGGGGATCGTCGCGCGGATTGGGGCAGGCAGCTGGCCCGCCCGCGTCGCACCGCCCCCGCGGCCGCCCTTCATCCAGCGCGTCTGGTGCGACCGTAAGCTGATGGACAGCAACGGCTTGCATCGAGATGGCAGACGGGGTGCGGAATGGCGCACGTGATGCGTCCTGTGACCCTCCCCGCCGCTGGAACCGCCTCTCATCATCCCCGGAGGTTCTCATGCCCAGGCCGTTTCGCCAGCTCACCCTGGCCCAGTTTGCCGCCGAGCTCGCCGCCTTTCGCTTTACGCGCACGGTCAAGGAGGTGCACATGCACCACACCTGGAAGCCGCGAAAGAGCGACTACACGGGCGTGGGCACCATTGAGGGGATGTGGCGCTTCCACACCCGGAACAACGGGTGGAGCGACATCGCGCAGCACCTGAGCATCGCCCCCGACGGCACAGTCTGGACGGGCCGCGACTGGAACAAGACGCCCGCCAGCGCCACGGGGCACAGCGCTGGCTCGTTCATGTTCGAGACCATCGGCAACTTCGACGTGGGGCAGGAGAAGCTCGAGGGCAAGCAGCGCCAGGCGGTGATCGACGTCATCGCCCGCGTGCAGCTCAAGTTCGGCCTGCCGGTGGAGTCGCTGCGCTTCCATCGCCAGTTCACGAACGAGAAGACCTGCCCCGGCAACGGCATCCCCCGCGCGGAGATCCTGGAGGAGGTGCGCCGCCGCCGCGAGCAGCTCACCGGCGGACGCGGCTTCGTCGCGGGTGGCGCATTTGTGGAGGCGGATGGAGGGGTCCCCGCGTCGTCCCGGACGCGCAGCGTGCTGGCGGCCGACGGCGCCGGCGCGGGGTTGCCCCCCTCCTCGCGCGAGCGCCCCTTCGCGGACAGCGAGCTGGACACGTCCTACGCCTCCCCCGGGGCCGCGTACGAGGACGGCTACGGCGGCGGCTTCGATGCCGACGGGGCCGGCTACAATGGCGCCAACGGCGACGGGCACGACGGCGCGCGGGGGGATGACGACGCGTACGCCTACGCCGGCGGCGACGGCCCGGCCCGCGGCGACGCTTACGTGGACGAGGGCGCGGACGAGGGCGAGCCGGAGTGCGGGACGGGCGCGGGCGGCTACGGCGGCGCGCGCGGGCCGGGCTCGTTCGACGACTTCGATCCGTCGCTGGGCGTGGCGGCGCGCGGCGGGCTGACGGCGGCGGAGCTGGAGGCGCTGCGCCCGCACGTCGTCAACCTGCGCCAGGGCCGCTTCAGCGAGGGCGGCGCCATGGACACGTCGGACGCGGACGTCGACCAGATGTTCGCCGGGCCGCTGCGGCGTGCGCTGGACGAGGCGCGCGGCCGCGGGGAGCCGCTGCGCGTGGTGTTCTACGCCCACGGCGGGCTCGTGTCCGAGGCGCGCGGCCTTCGCTACGCGCACGACGTGGCGGCGTGGTGGAAGCAGAACCGCGTGTATCCCATCTTCTTTGTCTGGGAGACGGGGCTGTGGGATACACTGGCGCAGCTGCTCAAGGGCCGCCGCGGGCTGGAGCGCGGCATCAGCGACGTGTCGGACCGGATCCTGGAGGAGACGGCGCGGGCCGCGGGCGGGCCCAAGATCTGGGGCGGGATGAAGTACTCCGCCGAGCGCTCCGTGGGCAGCGACGGCGGCGCGCGCTACGTGGCCCGCAAGCTGGCCGACTTCGTGGCGGCGGCGGGGCACCCGGTGGAGCTGCATGCCGTGGGGCACAGCGCGGGCGCCATCTTCCATTCCTGGTTCATCCCCGAGGCGCTGAACGCGGGGGTGGCCGGCTTCCGCACGGTCTCGCTGCTGGCGCCGGCTATCCGGGCGGACGCGTTCCTGGAGCGCTTTGGCCCGCTGCTGGACGGCGGCGCGCAGGTGGAGTCGCTGACGGTGTTCACCATGACGCGGTCGTTCGAGCTGCGCGACCACTGCGGGCACGTGTACCGCAAGTCGCTGCTGTACCTCATCCACCACGCCCTGGAGCCCCGCCGCGAGGACCCGCTGCTGGGGCTGGAGACCTCCGTCCGCGCCGATCCGCGGCTGCGCGCGCTGCTGGGGCTGGAGGACGCGGGGAGCCCGCACCAGGTCGTCTGGTGCCCCACGGAGGAGGCGAGCGGCCGCAGCGCCAGCCGGTCCACCTCGCACGGCGGCTTCGACAACGATCGCGCGACCATGGGGAGCGTCATGCGCCGCGTGCTCGGCGCCTCCGACACGGCATCCATCGTCCCCTTCCCGGGCAACGTGTCGCGCGAGCTCGTCTTCGCCGGGGACGATGCATCGGCGGACTTCGACGGCGTGGGATTCGATGCGGATCCGGTGGAATCGTGGGAGGCGCCCTCGCCGGCGTACACGGAGAACGGCGCGAACGGCGGATCGACGGTGGAAGCGCCCGCCGTCCACGTGGAAAGCCGGAGCGGCGGACGGAAGCTCGCGCTGTGCGTGGGCATCGACCGCTACCCCGGCCCGGCGCGCCTCAACGGCTGCGTGAACGACGCCCGGCTGTGGGCGCGGCGGCTGGGCGAGCTGGGGTTCCGCACGCGGATGCTGCTGGACGGGCAGGCCACGGAGGCGGGGATCACCTCCGCGCTCACGGACCTGGTGCGCGCCGGCCGCCGCGGCGACGTGCTCGTCTTCCAGTTCGCCGGCCACGGCACCTTCTTCGATGACCTGGGCGGCGACGAGAAGGACCGGAAGGACGAGGCCGTGGTGCCGGTGGACTTCCAGGCCGGGCGCTTCCTGCTGGACGATGAGCAGTTCGCCCTCTACCAGCAGCTGGCGGAGGGTGCGGCGCTCACCTCGTTCTATGACTGCTGCCACTCGGGGAGCATGGCGCGCGTCTTCATCGACGCCATGCTGCGCGCCCCGGCGGACGCGGACCTTCGCCCGCGCTTCATCGACCCCACGCCGGAGATGGTGGCCGAGTACCGCCGCCGCCGCGCGGACGGGCGGGCGGGGCGGGGGCTGCGCGCGCTGCGGGACCCCGAGTCGCTGAACGCGGCCGTCTTCAGCGCCTGCCGCGACGACGAGCTGGCCATGGAGCAGAACGGCCAGGGCGTGTTCACCGGCCACGCCACGCGGATGCTGCGCGCCGCCTTCGCCCGCGGGGTGACCAACCAGGCGTTCCACCGGCAGATCGAGGCCGCGTTCAGCGCCGCCGGCACGCAGCACCCGGGGCTGGACGGCTCCACGGCCGCGCGGGGCCGCGTGCTGCTGCGGCCGCTGGGCGGAGCATCGCCGTCGCGGCCGGTGCCGGGGCCGTCCGCGGAGATCCTGGACCTGGACAAGGGGACCATCGGCCAGCTGGTGGACCGCATCAACCAGATGCCGCCCGAGCAGATGCGCCGCGTGCTGCGCGACGTGCTCTCCGGCGTGTACGAGGAGGACTGAGCCATGGCCGGGCCTGCCGACGCGGCGGTTCCTTCCACCCCGGCGGCCGCCGCGGCGTCCGCGCAGACCCGCGTGGGCACGGGGCTGCCGCCGGGGCGGGTGGCGCCCGCCGCGCCGGGACGGTCCGGCTGCACCATCGGGCCGGGGGTCACGCGGGGGGCGCGCGTGCGGCCCTACGAGCGCAAGGTGGGCGATCCGCTCTACCGCCCGCTCCGGGTGTACGCGCTTGACCCCGCCGCGTCCGCCGCGGAGGGCGCCGTGGCGATGGTGAACGTGCCGTACGAGCCCCTGCGCCCCGGGCCCACCGGCGCCGTGTTCCGCGTGGATCCCGTGGACGCGGGGAGCGGCGAGGCGTGGCGCGCGGTGAACCTGGACGATCCCGCCGTGCTGATCACCAGCGGCCGCGCGCCCTCTCCCGCGGACCCGCGCTTTCACCAGCAGATGGTCTACGCCGTGGCGTCGCTCACCTACGCGGCGTTCCGCACGGCGCTGGGGCGGCAGGTGGGATGGGGATTCACGCGCGGCGACGACGGCGAGGTCGTCGCGGAGGAGGGCGAGGCGGAGGAAGCCGGGGTGGAGGGGGGCGAGGCAACGGAGGATGCGGGCGAGGACGTGGCCGAGCCCGCGCCGCGGGAGGGCGACCGGCTGGTGCTGCGGCCGCACGGCGGCGAGCTGCGCAACGCGTGGTACGACCGCGGCCGGGGCGAGATCCGCTTCGGCTACTACCGCGCGGAGCAGGAGGTGACGGGGCGCAACGTCCCCGGCGGCTTCGTGTTCACCTGCCTGTCGCACGACATCGTGGTCCACGAGGTCACGCACGCCCTGCTGGACGGGCTGCGGGCACACTTCCTCGTCCCCACCCGGCCGGACGTGGCGGGCTTCCACGAGGGATTCGCGGACCTCGTCGCCATCTTTCAGCACTTCAGCTACCCGGAACTGGTGCGCGCGGCCGTGCGCCATTCGCGCGGCGTGCTCACGCAGTCGCAGCTGATCATGGGCCTGGCCCGCCAGTTCGGCCACACGACGGGTTCCGCGCATCCCCTGCGGACGGCCATCGACGTCACGCCCGAGGGCACGCTGGCGCCGCGCCGCTACCGCGCGGACGCGGAGGAGCACGAGATGGGCTCCGTGCTGGTGTCCGCCGTGTTCGATGCGTACCTCGCCGTCTACCGCCGCAAGACCGAGCGGTACGTGCGGCTGGCCACGGGCGGCACGGGCGTGCTGCCGGAGGGCGAGCTGCCGGAGGAGCTGCAGTCCGTGCTGGCGGAAGAGGCCAGCCAGCTCGCGAGCCAGTTCCTGGCCGCGTGCATCCGCGCCATCGACTACTGCCCGCCGGTGGACATCGCGCTGGGCGAGTTCCTGCGCGCCGTGCTCACGGCGGACTACGACCTGGTGCCGGACGATCCCTGGGGATACCGGGAAGCGTGGATCGATGCGTTCGGCCGGCACGGCATCTATCCCCCCGGCGTGCGCAGCCTGGCCGAGGACGAGCTGCGCTGGGACCCGCCGGAGGTAGACCTGCCGGCCGTGGACATGCTCAGCTTCAAGCGGCTGCGCTTCGAGGGCGATCCCGCGCGTCCGTCCGGCCCCCGTGAGCTGCGGCGGCAGGCGCGCGAGCTGGGGGCCATGGTGATGGGCAACCTGCGCCAGTTCGGCTGCGCGGCGCCGGGCGACCCCGCGCTGGGGGGGGACGAGGTGGACCCGCCGTGCGTGCAGTCCATCCGCTCCGCCCGCCGCGTGGGGCCGGACGGGCAGGTGGTGTTCGACCTGGTGGCGGAGGTGACGCAGCGGCGGGTGGTGCGCGCGGCGGACGGCGGGGGGTTCGTGACCTATGGCGGGGCCACGGCGCTGCTGGGCCCGCGGGGCGAGGTGCGCTACGTGATCGCCAAGCACGTGGCGAGCGTGCGGCGGCTGGAGGACCAGAAGCAGTTCCTCGCCGGCCCCGGCGCCGCGTTCTGGGGCCCCGGCCCCGACGGCATGCTCCACCCGCGCGACGACACCTTCTTCCGCATGCACGCCCGCCGCTTCGCCGATCCCGGCTGAACCGGGCTGAGCCGGGCCGCGAGCATTCCGAAGAATCCCGCCCCGCGTTTGTTTTCCTGAGGGAGGCGCCGCCCGGACTCAGCCCGTGCCGGATCTTTTGCGCCGACCGAAGGATCTACTCTCCCGTGCTCGACGGCCGCTCCCCGAGCTCCGCGTACGGTCATAGCCCGCAGGATTCACGCAGAGACGCAGAGAATAACTGATGAGACGCAGAGAACCGGATTCCCGCCTCTGCGTCTCTCTGTTTGTCTCTGCGTCTCTGCGTGAAACTGCAGGAATACTATCCCTTTGATTAACTCTCCTTTTCCCGCTCCTCCTCCGCGTGGCGCGCGTGTCCCGCGCCTGCGGCAGGTGCTCCACACTCCGGCGAAGTTCCAGGATTCAGACATCCGCCGCTTGTCGTTGCCGGACAAGGGGTTGGATGCGCTGCATCCCTTCCGGCGCCTGGGGAACGGCCGTTGCCTGGGGGCGGGCGGGGACTGGAAATCGGATCGAGAAACGGATAGTTTTACGCCACTCCCCCTCCCATCGCCGCGGCGCTCCCCGCCCGCCGGCGCACCAGCCGGGGCCGCCCGCGCGCGGCCCTGCACCACCGCACCACGTTCCAGCTCGCGACTCCGGAGATCCTCCCATGGAAAAATTCGATGCCGTCTTCATCGGCAGCGGCCACAACGCGCTGGTCGCCGCCGCCTACCTTGCCCGCGCCGGCCAGAGCGTGCTCGTGCTGGAGCGCAACGACCGCCCCGGCGGCCTGGTGCGCACGGACGAGCTCACGCTCCCCGGCTTCAAGCACGACACCTTCAGCGCCGCGCACCCGCTGTTCCTGACCGGCGCCGCGTACGCGGACCTGGGCCCGGAGTTGGAGGAGCGCGGCCTGCGCTACCTGCAGCCGCAGTATCCCACGGGCGTGTCGCTGCCGGACGGGCGCTCCGCCATCTTCTCGCGCGACATGGGCGAGCAGATGGCCGAGTGCGACCGCCTGTCCCTCGGCGACGGTGCCGCGTTCGGCGCCATGATGGCCGAGTTCGGCGCCAGCGCCGGCGACGTGTTCGCGCTCTTTGGCCTGGACCTGGCCAGCGGCGAGGCGAAGAAGATCATCCGCCGGCTGATGGTGAACCCCGACGGGCCGGGATACACGGACTTCGCGGCGGACTTCTTCACCACCGCGCGCGACGTGCTGGAAGGGCGCTTCAAGTCGGATGTCTTCCAGGCCATGGTGGCGCCCTGGGTGATGCACCTGGGCCGCACGCCGGACGGCGCCAATGGCGGCTTCTGGGTGCCGCTGACGCTGATGGCGCTGATGGGCGGCGGGATGGCGCTCCCCGTGGGCGGCAGCGAGATGCTGGCCAAGGCGCTGGTGAAGCTGATCGAGGACCGCGGCGGCATCGTCCGCGCGAACACGCCCGTGGACCGCATCCTGGTCCGCGACGGCAAGGCCGTGGGCGTCCGCACGGCGCACGGCGACGAGATCGCCGCGCGGACGGTGGTCGCGTCCGTGAACCCCGACCAGATGTACCTGAAGCTGCTGGCGGATGCGGACGTCCCCGCGCCGCTGGTGAAGCGCGCATCGCAGTACCGCTACGGCCGCGGCTGCGTGCAGGTCCAGCTCGCGCTGGGCGAGGCGCCGCACTTTGCCGACGAGCGCTTGGCGCGCACGGGGCAGCCGCACCTGGCGCGCTCCCTGGCCGACACGGCGCTGCACGTGACGCAGGCGCTCAACGGCTACCTGCCGGCGGATCCCGCCATCTCCATCGATGTGCCCACGAACCTGGACCCGTCGCGGGCGCCGGCGGGCCGGCACATCATGCGCATCCAGGTGCTGGAGGTCCCCAACCGCCCCCGCGGCGACGCGGCCGGCACGATCGCGGTGGGCGACGGTACGTGGACGGAGGACCTGAAGCAGCGCTTCGCCGAGCGGCTGGTGGGCATCGTGGGCCAGCACCTGCCCAACGTGCCAGGCGCCGTGCTGGGGATGCACGTCGTTTCCCCCGGCGACATCGCGGCGTTCAGCCCCAACGCCGGCCCCGGCGACCCGTACGGCGGCTCGCACGACATGTCGCAGAGCTACCTGTTCCGCCCGCTCCCCGGCCAGCCGAGCCACCGCACGTCCGTCCCCAACGTGCTGATGCTGGGCGCGGCCACGTGGCCCGGCCACGGCATCAACGGCAGCTCCGGCTACATCGTCGCGCAGGAGCTGCTGGCCCAGGCCGCGAACGAAAAGGTGCAGGTCCACGCTCTCCACGGCTGAGCGCGCAGGATCGATGGCAATACGCAGGGCCGGCGGAGCGATCCGCCGGCCCTGCTGTAGGGCATTTGTTTGAGCTACTACTAACAACTAGAAGGTAAAGTGGACACGGGATTTCATACCCTCAGGGATATGTAAATTTTTGTACATAAAACGGTTGATGTAGATGTGTATCAATGGGAGTTCCTGCAATGCTTCAAGGTTCAACTCGGGCCCACAGTTACGCAGTGTCAATCGACGGAGTCCGGTTAGACCACCTAGCGGATGCAGGTTACTTAAGTTCGGCGAACCACTAATTTCAAGAACGGAAAGCTGTTGTAGCGAATCTAGAAACTGTAAATCGGTCAACGAAGTGACCTCCCGTAGAGATAACATCTCAAGCTGCGTCAAATGACGCACCGGCGAGAAATCTGAAATCTCCGAAGCTGCGATCGCCAGTTGCCGCAGGGAAGATAGTGTCTGGAGGGGTTCCAAGTCGGTAATTCCGACGGAATGAAGATTGAGGACCCATAAATCAGTCATTCTCTCAACGAATTCCACGTTGTGCAGTGCTAAAAATCCAAGATACAGATGGCTTAATTTGGTGAGGCTCTTCAAGGTGTGCGTAGCTTCAGCCTTGGGGAGGTGCCAGAGCCAGAGAAAATTCAAATTCTCAACGCTAGTAAGCGGCTCAAGGTCTGCAAGCATATTAACATCATCCAGCAAAAGCTGGTGCAGGTGTGGCAGGTCGCTGAGTGGCGAGAGGGACTTCAGTCGAGGAAACCAACTCAACGAAAGCCTTGTTAGCTGTTGAAAATTCGCAACTGGCGTGATGTCGGTTATGTTTTCGCCTGCCCTGAGTTCAAGCGATGTCAAGTTGCGGAGCGAACGTAGTGGTGAAATGTCGACCGTCTGTGGCGGCAATACGGCATCGAGTTCACGCAGCGAGGTAATCAAGCCTAGTTGCTCGAGATCCACCGGTCGATCAATCCGGAGCTTAGTAGGTCTTAGCTGTGCGATAACTTTGTTACGAAATTCAGGGCTAGGAAACGTAGCGCTCGCTCGCAGCAGCTCTCGAACTACAAGTTGTCGACTCTCTCTTCGATATGAAGTTAATGCACTCTCGGCAGAAGCTGTGCCGATAAGCGCTAAAGCCCGAACTGCGGCCGCAGCTTCAGGGCTTTTAAATGAGGCCTTGTGGTACAGAAGCGGGACGGCCATATCACCGGCGGATGCAATAGCTCGAGCTTCCGTGACGTTCTGTGGAGGAATGAGTCGCTCAAGTCGCTCCAGTAGTGAAACTTTAGTATCCGGATCAATCTCTACCGCTGTTTCGAGGCATGCGACGGCAAGGATGTGATACTGCTGTCGGAGTCCGGTGTGTTCGTCTCCTCTATCAATGAGCCCTTGAATCAAAGAACTAGACACCTGCCGAGAGCCCATCCCTGCAGCCAGGATGATCACCTCATGCCATTGGTCATCGTTTGCCCTCTCCAGCAAGAACCCTGTGTCTTCAACCTCCATGACTGCACGGGCGCAAAGGAATTCTTGAAAAGTCTTGTGCGTAAAATCTAGCATGTGGACAATTGGCTCTCGTAGAATACCACTACGCTCTACAAAGAGCCTCCGTAGATCTGCAGGATGGGCAGTAATCGGGACGCGCTCCATGCCTTGGAGCTTTACTTCAATTTGTCTGTCAAACCGAGAGGCCTCCAGCATCGTGAGAGAGTTTCGCATCATAAAATACGCAATGTGCTCTAGTAGTACTCTCTTCTGGCGGAAGGTAAGGCTAGGGTAGTCGTTTGTCTCAATGAGAACACTTCTCTCTCGATCCCTCCGATCTAACAGCATGTATAAGCATGCTTCGTAGAGTTCGATTCGGTCAGAGGGGAGTTGCTGATGGCGATCGCGGTGAAGAGCGCACAAGGCGGCGCATAGTAACGGGCTCGTTGCAAGATTGCGAATTGAGCGATTATTCTCTAGGACTACACGCATATTCTGCTCAAGGGCGTCTAACCCATCTTGCTCTTCTTGGCTCTTGGACCGTTGACGTATTGCTCCATGCCAGTGTTCGATAAATCGGAGAACGTCCGGGATATCCATGGGCTGGAGTTCAGCATCGTCGAACGACGCATCTTCTAACCAGCCTTGCTTAACGGCGGCTGGACGAGAGGTTATCACGAAGTAACAAGCAGGATATGTTCCAACGAGATCCTCAACCCAAGATCGTGCCAGAGATCTCTGCGCCTTAGGGAGTTCATCAACTCCATCAATCAGGATGAGGGCCCGCCCTGCCTCCAACTGCTGCCTGCTCCAGTTGAGAGGTATTGCACCCGCCAAACTCGGAATCGTTAGTTGTGCAAACGTATCGGGCGTAGGAAACTCGCGATTTGTAAACTGGCGCAATGGTACGAAAAACGGTACCAGATCGGCCCAGTTTGCAAGTTCCTCGGGAAAGCTCTTTCTGGCCGCACTAACAGCC
>DATING010001262.1:0-3449 GCA_035474555.1 Longimicrobium sp.
CCGGCTCGCCGTCCACCGTGCGGAACGTCGTGCGCAGCGCCTCGTGCCGCGCCACGATGCGGTCCAGGGCGCGGAGCAGCGCCGGCCGGTCCAGCTCGCCCCGCAGCCGCAGCCGCCGTCCCATGTGGTAGGCGGAGCCCAGCCCGCCGAGCTGCTCCAGGAACCAGAGCCGCTGCTGCGGAAAGGAGAGGGGCAGGCTCCCGCCCTGCGCCACGGGCTCGATGGCGGACAGCTCCGCGCGGGCCGCACCGTCCACCCCGCGGGCGAAGTCCGCCAGCACCGGCCGCTGGAACAGCTCCACGAGCGCCACGTCCACGTCCAGGACCTGGCGCACCCGCGAGAGCATCCGCACGGCGGAGAGGGAGTGGCCGCCCAGCTCGAAGAAGCTGTCCTGCGCGCCCACCCGGTCCACGCCTAGCAGCTCCGACCAGATCTCCGCCAGCGCGGTCTCCGTCCCCCGGGCGGGGGCCTCGTAGCCGCGCCGCGCGTACGCGTCGTCCCCGGGGGCGGGAAGGGCGCGCCAGTCCAGCTTGCCGTTGGCCGTCAGCGGCAGCGCGGGGAGCCGGACGTACGCCGCCGGGACCATGTACTCCGGCAGCCGCTCCGCCAGGTGGGCGCGAAGGGCCTCCGCCCCCGCGTCGCCGCCCACGTAGTAAGCCACCAGCTGTCCCTCGCCCGTGCCTGCGTCGCGTGCGAGGACCACCACCTCGCGCGCGTCCGGGTGCTCGGCCAGGCGCGCCTCGATCTCCTCGAGCTCCACCCGGAACCCGCGCACCTTCACCTGCGCGTCGTTGCGGCCCAGGAACTCCAGGGTCCCGTCCGGCAGCCACCGCCCCAGGTCGCCCGTACGGTACAGCCGGGCGCCGGGCGTCCCGCCGAACGGATCGGGGAGAAAGCGCTCCGCCGTCTGCGCGGGGCGCCGGCGGTAGCCGCGCGTGACCCCCGCGCCGCCGATGTACAGCTCTCCCGCCACCCCGGCGGCCACGGGCTCTCCGGCCGCGTCCAGGACGTAGACCCGCGCGTTGGGGATGGGGCGGCCCACGGGCACGGAGCGGCCCCCGTAGCTCGCCGGGTCCGCCAGGACGGCGTGCGAGGCCGCGACCCCCGTCCCCTCCGTGGGGCCGTAGACGTTCAGGAACTCGGGCCGGGGCTCCGGCACCCGCGCCAGCTGCCGCGGATACAGCGTTTCCCCGCCAAAGACCACCATCCGCATCCCGCCGATGGCCCCCGCCGGGTCCGCCTCGAGCAGCGCCTGGAAGGCCGTGGGCGTGATGCTCATCATCGTGATGCCGGACGCGGCGATCCGGGCGGTGATCCCGCGGGGGTCGAACGGCTCGCTGGCCAAGTGCAGCTGGCCGCCGGCAAACAGCGGGGCCAGGAGGTTGCGCTGGGTGAGGTGAAAGCTGAAGGAGGTGACGATCAGGACCGCGTCGCGCTCCGAGATCCGGGTCGCGCCCATGTACCAGTGGACCAGGTTGGACACGGCCCGGTGCACCAGCTGCACGCCCTTGGGCCGCCCCGTGGAGCCCGACGTGTAGATCACGTACGCCAGGTGCTCCGGCGTCAGCCCGTCCCGCGCCGGGTTGGTGGCCGGCTGCCGCTCCCACCAGTCCGCGTCCTCGTCCAGCAGGACCACGGGCAGGTCCAGCCCCGCGAGCCGGTCCGCGAGGGATCCGAGCGTCAGCAGCACCGCGGCGGCGCTGTCCTCCGCCATGTCGATCAGCCGCTCCCGGGGATAGCCGGGATCCAGCGGCAGGTACGCGCCGCCCGCCTTGAGCACCCCCAGCAGCCCGACCACCATGTCGAGCCCCCGCTCCACGCAGATCCCCACGCGCGCGTCCGGCACCACGCCCCGGGCCCGGAGGTGGTGCGCCAGCCGGTTCGCCCGCGCGTTCAGCTCGCCGTACGTCAGCTGCCGGTCCTCGAAGACGGCCGCCACCGCGTCGGGCGTGCGTTCCGCCTGCGCCTCGAACCGCTCGTGCAGGCACGAGCGGTCGGGATACGGGGCGTCCGTGCGGTTCCACTCGTCCACCACCCGTCGGCGCTCCTCGTCCGACAGCAGCGCCCGCCCGTCCACCCCGCCCGCGGGCTCGATCGCCGGCAGCTCCGCCCCGACCGCGTTCACCGCCAATGATGCGGAGGCTGCCTGACCAGCAAGCACGTCCATAGCCTGTTTCCCCTCAGAAAATCCTCGCCCGGGACACATAACTGTGGGGTTCATGTGCCCCGCAGGATCCCTTGTCTTTGCCAGCCACCTGATTCCCGACACTCGCTGATCGGCCCGCTTGAGAATGCGACCGCTCCATATACGCCACTGTACACAAAATATTCCAGCCCCCGCGCGAAACGGGGGCTGGTCCGATCCGTCCCTGCCGCTCAACGGTTCGCGGAGCGGCGCAGAACGTTCGGATTTTCCGCTTTCATTTGTTCCAGTGTAGAGGGTAAGAAGTAACATAAAAGAGCGGCGCGGGCAAGGGGTAACACCCTGTGCCCGCGAGCGCCAGCCCTGCACTCTCCGGAGCCTTTAATGCAATTGGCACCAGGCACTTGGCCACCCGTACGCCCCCCCGTGCACCAGCCAGGCCGGGCTCCCTCCCGCCTCCCGGCCCTCTTGACGATCCAAGCGCCGGCGCGCTATTCTCGGTGTGTCGCAAAACGTTAGTTTAGGTGACGTGCTGAATTCGGTGCCCGGGGACCGGAAGGCCCCCCGGAGCCGCGGAATGGCATGTCTCAATCGACTCGCGTTTTCGGACCCATCATGATGTTTGCCTGCCGCCCCCCGGCGTGCCGCGGGCGGCCGCCCCACCCCAGGGAGTCCGTGCATGTCGACAATTCAACGCGAGGCCGTACCGGTTCCGGCCGTCCACGAGGATGCTGCCTCGACGCTGGCCCGGCTGCTGCCGGACGACCTGCCCCATCCGCCGGGCGTGACGATGCCCGCCCAACGCATGGGCGCAGTGATCGTCGGCCTGGGACGGGCAGGGTTGGGCCTGCACATCCCCGTCCTGGAGAAGATTCGGCATGACAGCGCCGCGGCTTCCCCTTTCGGGGCGGTTGTCGGCCTCGTGGACCCCGTGGAAGCGGGAACCCGGCGCGCGCTGCATCGACTGGAATACGACTATGGATACGATCCGCGACGGGTAAACTGCGCGACCTCGCTCGCGGGGCTGACCGGCGTGGATCCGGATCACACCATCGTGCACATCTGCACGCCCGCGGACGATCACGTATCGGCCCTGCGCGACGCCACCGAGGTGGGATTCCGGCGCATCATCGTCGAGAAGCCGTGCGCCGCCAACACCGCCGACGTCGACGAGATGCGGCGGATCGCCGAGCGGACGGGCGCCCAGATCGCCGTCATCAATCCGTACCTGTACAGCCGCTCCGTCGCCAGCTGCAAGGACAAGATCCGCCAGGTAGGACAGCAGCCCCACTACCTGGAATTCGAG
>DATING010001263.1:0-4267 GCA_035474555.1 Longimicrobium sp.
CTCGAATTCCAGGTAGTGGGGCTGCTGTCCTACCTGGCGGATCTTGTCCTTGCAGCTGGCGACGGAGCGGCTGTACAGGTACGGATTGATGACGGCGATCTGGGCGCCCGTCCGCTCGGCGATCCGCCGCATCTCGTCGACCTCGGCGGTGTTGGCGGCGCACGGCTTCTCGACGATGATCCGCCGGAATCCGGCCTCGGTGGCATCGCGCAGGGCGGATACGTGATCCTCCGCGGGCGTGCAGATGTGCACGATGGTGTGATCCGGATCCACGCCGGTCAGCTCCGCGAGCGAGGTCGCGCAGCTGATCCCCCGCCGGTCATATCCATAGTCGTATTCCAGGCGATGCAGCGCGCGCCTGGTTCCCGCTTCCATGGGGTCTACGAGGCCGACGACCGCCCCGAAGGGGGAAGCCGCGGCGCTGTCATGGCGAATCTTCTCCAGGACGGGGATGTGCAGGCCCAACCCCGCCCGTCCCAGGCCGACGATCACCGCGCCCAGGCGTTGGGCGGGCATCGTCACCTTCAGCGGAGGGGACAGGTCGGCCGGCAGCAGCCGGGCCAGCTTCGAGTCAGCATCTTCGTGGACGGCCGGAACCTGTACGGCCTCGCGGTGGATCGTCGACATGCACGGACTCCCTGGGGTGGGCGGCGCCGGCGGCGCGCCCGGATGGCGGCTGGCGAATCTCACAATTGGGGCCGATAACGCGGGTCTTGGGGACCCACGCGGATTCGCTGCTGCGGGATGCGACCAGCCGCGGCCGCCGAATCCAGCACGTCACCTAAACCGACGTTTGATGACGGCGCGAGAATAGCGCACCGGCTCACGAATCGTCAAGAGGGCCGCGGAACCGCTGTCCGACCCCACCGGAGCGAAGGCCGGTCGGCCCGGTGCACGGCCGGCGGACGGGCGTCCAGGTACAGGGCGACAACTGCGTTTTGCGTTCCGGATGATGCGGGGCTGGCGCCCGCGTGCGCCGGGAGCGACTCCTTGCCCGCTCACGTTTGCGAGGGCAGACCTTTCCCCCCACCGGAAAAGACCAACCGGCAAAGCCGAACCTTCAGCGCCACTCCTGGGACAGGTGAGCGACGGGGCATGGATCGGCACGGATCTGGTCACCGCTCCGCGCGGCACCGGGCACGCAATCGCATACGGTGGCGCATACCGTGCGCACGCGCCGGAGCCGCTGGAGCTGCCGCGGACGGAATCGCTAAATGGATTGTGCCGGGAGTTCTACTGCTGCCGCACAGGGAAGGACCTGTTCCCCGTGGCCTCTTTCCCCCTGTGTGAGGCCTTCTTTGAAATCATGAATGCACAATCAATCAAAGAATCGGGTATGATACCAAAGCTGAGAATCCCTTGTGCACACAGGAACCGCATTTCCCGCAGAGCCGCAGAGGGAAAGAGAGAGACGCAGAGGCGAATCCGTTCTCCGCGGCTCTCTTTTCTCCTCCGCGGCTCTGCGTGAAAGACGATGGCCGAGTGCACATGGAACCGTGGGAAACGGTATCACACAGAGTCAGCAGAGTCATTCCTCTGTTGACTCTGCTGACCCTGTGTGAGGCCCCTGCTTTTCCGGGTTCGGGACAAGGGATCTGCGGCAGGATCCGGGGTGCCGCTACACGCGAAACACGCGGGGATCGGGCTCGGGGAGGGCGTCGACCGGCACCGCGTTGCCCCCCACCCGCTCCATCAGCCGCGGGAGCGAGCCGCCCCGCCCCGCCACCAGGGTGAACCCCGTGGGCTTCATCAGCAGCTCGATGGCCCGGAAGCGCTCCATCCGGGAAAGCGCGTCGTAGCGGTCCCTCAGCTCCTGCGCGTCGAACAGGTCCTCCGTCCGCAGGCACAGCTCGCGGCCCGCCGCCTCCACCCCCTCCAGGTCCAGGAGCCTGGTGCTGTCGGGCGTGTTGATGCCGTTTACGGCCACCCACTCCATCCCGCTGTCCCGGAACATCGACATGGCCTCGCCAAAGCGGTAGGCGTTGACGATGGGGTGCATGAAGGCGTCCGCGTCCGCGGAAAGCTGGGCACGCCGCGACGCCGGGGGCGCGGCGCCGGCCATGCCCTGGCCGTAGCGGCCGGGGAGCAGCCGCAGCTGCAGCTGCTCCATGAGCCGCTGCCCTTCGGCCAGGTCCGCGCGCCGCTCGCCCCACATCGTCATGAGCAGCTCCCGCCCCAGCAGGCGGTCCATCTCGCCGAAGGGATGGTAGAGCCAGATGCAGATCACCCCGTCCGGCGCCAGGTGCCGGCAGAGGTTGTGCAGCCCCCGCCGCGGGTCCTCCAGGTGATGCACCACGCCGGTGGAGACGATGAAGTCGAACGTCTCCCCCATCTCCAGGTTCATGATGTCGCGCCGGCTGAACGACACGTTCTGCACCCCGTGCCGCCCGGCCAGCTCGCGGGCCACGTTGAGGGCGGCATCGACCGCGTCGATCCCGTGCACCCGCGCGCCGGGGTTGCGCTGCGCCAGGCCGACCACCCGCTGGCCCGTGCCGCACCCCGCGTCCAGCACGCTCCTGCCCTGCAGCCCGTCCTCCCCGCACACCAGGGAGAGCAGGTTGGCGATGTCGAACGCCAGCCCGCCCCCCACCATGGGGCTGGGATACGGGTACTTCGAATACATGGTGACGACGTCGTCGGTGCTCACCTGTGCCATACCGTCTCCGTTTCCGGTCCTGACCGCCGTTGCCGCCCGCGCATCGGGCGCATCACGCGTTCGATCGAAAGCCCCTCGTCCATCCGCCCGTTCCGCTCGATGGATTCATCCGCCGTCATCGCCTCCCGCCCCGCCCCGGGCGCCGGACGGGCCGGCGGCCAGGTCGCGTCCACGATCGCCGCAAACGAGTTTCCGCGCGCGTGGCGCCCTGCGAATTCATCCTGCCCGTGCCGTCCGTCCACCCTTGCGCCCCGGGGCGTCCCGTCCGCTCAGACGGACACGGCTTCGGCCCCCACGGACCCGCTTTCCACCGCCATGGCCTCGATCAGCTGGTGGATCAGGCCGATCCCGTGCCGCGTCCGCTCCATGCTTTCCGTTCCCACCGACACCCGGATGAACCCGTCGCACGACTCGCCGTAGCCGATGCCGGGCACCGCGCTGACCCCGTGCTCCGAGAGCAGCCGCATGCAGAACGCCTCGGAGCCCGCCCCGGAACGCTCGATGGAGACGAAGAGGTAGAAGGTGGAATCGCCGGGCAGGTACGACATCCCGTACTCGTCCATGAGGCGGACCAGCTCGCATCGCCTGCGCACCACGTCCGCGATCTGGGGCCCGGTGATGTCGAGGATCTGGTCGAAATGCCGCTCCAGGTAGTGCTGGAGGATGGTCGGCGGGCAGGTGATCAGGTGCTGGTTGATCTTCAGCACCTCGTCGGTCATGCGCGGGCTGGCGATGGCGTAGCCGATCCGCCACCCCGACATCCCGTAGTTCTTGGACATCGAGTTGCAGACGATGGTGTGCTTCTTTTCCGGGTCCATCACCCCGCAGGAGATGAAGGAGTCGTCGAGCACGAACTCGCTGTACGCCTCGTCGGAAAGGAGAAAGAGGTCGTTCGCCTCGGCCAGCGCGTGCAGGTGCTCCAGCTCCTCGCGCGTAAAGACCTTCCCCGACGGGTTGTTGGGGTTGTTCACGATGATCGCCCGCGTACGCGGGGTGACGAAGCCGCCCAGGTCGAAGATGCGGGTGTTCCAGGGGACCATCACCGGCACGCCGTGGCAGAGCTTGACCTGCTCCGAGTAGCTCACCCAGGCGGGCTCCAGCACCATCACCTCGTCGCCGGGGCCCACGATGGACATGAGCGCCATGTGGATGGCGATCTTGGACCCGGCGGTGACGACGATCTCGGTGTCCGGGTCCACGGGAAAGCCGTACTGCCGTGCGTAGAAGCTGGCCAGCCGGCGGCGCAGCTCGGGGACCCCGCGCGAGTGCGAGTAGTGGTAGCCGTCCGGCATCGGCAGGTCGCCAAAGCCGAAGAGCGGGATGTCGAAGAATGCCTCGCCCAGGGACAGGACGATCACGTCCTCCCCCCGGGACTTCATCTCGTAGACGAGGTTGTTGTACCTGATCGACATGGCCTGGGCGATGCTGCCCAGGTGTGGTGCCGGTGCCGGCATGGGTGTTCTTCCAGGGAATAAGGATTGAGGGCGCCGGACGGATGCTCGCCGCATCCGTCCGTTTCGAGCCCGGTTATCGCTCGCCACGCCTGCACGCCTGGTTCAAAGGCCTGCGTCCATCGGTGCTGCCCGCCGTTCGCGCATGGCCTGCGCGAGG
>DATING010001264.1:0-6798 GCA_035474555.1 Longimicrobium sp.
GCCGCCGCCGTAGCCGCCGCCCGTGTAGCCGGCGCCGCCGCCGTAGCCCTGGCCGCCGCCGTAGCCGCCGGACGACCCGCCGCCGTACCCGTAGCCACCGGCGCGGCCGCGTCCGTACTCGTTCTCCGAGCCGCCGTAGCCGCCGCCCGAGAAGCCGCTGTCCGCCCCGTATCCGCCGCCCTGGCCGCTCCTGTTCTGACCGCTGGAGTAGCCGTAGCCGCCGTACCCGGCGTTGAAGTCGTTGTCGTACGCGCCGCCGCCGGACCCGAAGCCGCTGTGGCCGCCGTACGCCTGGCTGCCGCCGCCCTGGCTGGAGTCGCTGCCCATGCCGCCGTACTCCTGGCCGTAGCGGTTCATCCCGCCGCCGTACTGGCTGCCGCCGTAGCCGCCCTGGCCATAGCCCCCACCGCCGCTCCAGCGGTCCCGTCCCAAGTCCCGTCCATAGCGTGCCATCTGCAACCCCTCCCGTTTGAGTGGATCAAATCTCCGGCCCAAACCCAGCCCCGCGCTAGAGCCAAGGGAGCGACTGCGTGTGCAAGATGGATACCCCCCGCGGGCCTCAGCGCTTGCGTTTGCGCACCAGGATCACCAGCCCCACCACGCCGATGAGGGCGAAGCTGAACCACTGCACGGCGTAGCTCAGGTGGTTGCCCTGCGACAGCTCCGGGAGCGGCTCGGGCAGCGGCGGCGACGGCGGATCGCGGGATGCGGGAAGCCGCTGCAGGTACAGCGGCAGCACCGCGCCGGGGCTGCGCGCGCGCGCCGCGCCCAGGTCGATGCGGCGCCACGTGGAGTCGCCGTCCGCGCGTCCCGCCGCCGGCATTCCGCCGTCTTCGCTGACCTCCATGGGGCGCAGCACGCCGGCCACGCGCACGGGGCCGGCCGTGCGGTACGCGTCCGTGTTCGCCGTGGCCGCGTCCGCGGCGGGCACCCAGCCGCGGTTCACCATCACCACGCGTCCGTCCGCCAGCACCAGCGGCGAAACGAGGTGCACGCCGGGGCGTCCCTCGCGCCCCCGGCCGCGGAGCAGCAGGTCGCCCGCGTGGTGAAAGGTCCCCGCCGCCTCCACGGGCCGCCACTCGAACCCCTCCGGGTTCGCCGACGCAGCCGCGAACGTCGCCGCGTCCAGCGCCACGGGCCGCTGCGCCTGCGCGGCGCGGACGGCCGCGTTGCGCGCTCGGCGCTGCTCCAGCCGGTCCAGCTGCCAGAACCCCAGGCGCACGCACACCGCGCACATCATCAACACCAGCACCGCGGCCACCACGCCGCGAATCGTCCACTTCACGCCGCCCGCCGATCATCCAGGGAAAAAGGAGAACGTTGCCGCCGCTGAAATTATCTCCCCCGCCCCGCGCTGTCATCCCGAAACTGCGAAGCGCACGCGCGCGGCGTGCACTCGCCCGCGATGTCATCCTGAGGGAGCGCCCGCACGGAACCCAACGGGTGCAGAGACTTGGGAGCGACCGAAGATCTGGTCGCAGCCTTGACGGCACTCGCCCGTGCGGGTCTGGCACTCGGCGGGGGTGGGAGACCTGATGCGCGGCGGATGGGATTCGTGCACGGGCGGGATCGTGCCGGGTCGCAACCAGATTCTTCGGCCGGCGCGACGGTGCCGTGTGCGGGAGGAGGATCGTGCCGCGCCGACCTCAGAATGACATCGCGGGCGGAGCTTACGGAAAGCGGAACACGCGCCGAGCCCGAATCCGCGCACAGACCTCGTCCGCGCGCGGTGTCGGCGGAGGCCGACAGTGTGAAGTTGTAGCTGCGAATTCATTCGCGTTCGTTCACCGCGAATGATCCATCGATCGCGAATGATCCATCGATGCTTCGACGGCTCGATGATCCTATCGATGGTTGGGTAACGAGACGACCTCCTTCGCCCAAAACGAACCGGGGCGCCGGCCACATTGGCCAGCGCCCCGAATCACCTCCGCCGGGAACCCGCGCCGAATCAGATCGGCGAGGGGAGCGGATCGCGGCCGTAGCCGCTGTTGTACCCGCCGCCCAGGTCCTCGTCACGCGGCGGATACGAATCCGCATCGTGCAGCGGCATGCCGTCGTAGCCGTCGCGGTGCGGACGCGCGTAGCCGGGACCGTCCACGTGCAGGTCCACGTCCACGTCCAGCTCCGTGTCAGTGTCCACGTAGCCGCCCGTGGCGAACGACCGCTCCTGGAACGTCCGTCCCGGGTACGGCTGCTCCTCGAACGGCTGCTCCTCGCGGCCGCGCCCCCGCCCGCGGCCAAACAGCCCGCGGCGGCCGCGCTTGACGGGCACGGACTCGCCGCGCAGCTCCAGCAGCTCCGCCTCCTGGCGGTTGGCCAGGTCCATCAGCCGCCGGGCGCGGCGCTCCCACGTGGTGGCGCGCTCCTCCCAGTGGTAGCCGTGCGCCCGCTCGCGGTCAAAGTCCGCCGCGAACCGCCGCACCGCCGGCTTGGGGCCCTTGCCCTCGTCCTCGTCGTCATCGCCGCCCGTGAGCAGGCCCAGGATGAGCCCCGCCAGGAAGACGCCGCCGATGATGGGGTACGGGTTCTCGCGCGCCTTGCGACGCACGGGGGCCATCACGTCCAGCTTTTCCTCGATGTCCTCCTTCTTGCGAAGGAGCGCACCCTCGATCTGGTCGATGGTGTCGGACATGCGGGCGCGCGTCTGCTCGATCTGCATGCGCGCCAGGTCCGGGTCGTCCGTCTCGGCGATGCCGGGCGACGACGCGTGCGTGTGCTCGGGGAGCAGGTGGTCGCTGTCCACCACGCGCTCCCCCGGGACGCCGGCCGTCAGGCCCGCACCCGGGACGGTGTCGTCGTCGTTCCGCGTAACGTTCACTTCAGACATGGGTCCTCCCCTTTAGCGAAGCAGCCGGCCGATGACGAACCCGGCGATCCCGGCGATGAGAAGCGTCTGCAGCGGCTGCTCCTGGAAGCGGTGCTCAAAGCTGGCGCCCGCCTCGCGCGCCCGCCCGGCCAGCGCGTCCGTGCCGCCGCCCGCGAGAGCCGTACGGCGCGTGCCCGTGGGCGCGCCGTCGTAGGCCTCGCCCGCGTACCCGGCATGGGCATGGGCCCCGTCGCGGTGCATGACGCCTTCGATCCGGTTGCGCACGGCATCCACCCCGCCCGACACCCGCTCGCGCACGGTGCCGGCCACGTCCGCCGCACGCTCGCGCGCCAGCTCCGACGCCTCCAGCACGCGCTCCCTGGCCACGCTGGCGGCGCCGGTCACCTTGTCGATGGGCCGCACGCCGGCCTCGGCCCGCTCGCGCGCCGCGTCGACCTTGTCCAGGGCCTGGTTCTCGTCCTTGCCCAGGACTTCGCTCACCCAGCGGAAGTGGCGCTCCTCGTCCAGCGCGCAGCCGTCGATGATGCGCTTGATGTGCGTGGGCCACGCGTTGGCCTTGGCCGCGTACGCGTCGTACTTGGTGCGCACGGACAGCTCGTTGCTGCGGAACGCCATGAGCGTACCGCGATCGCCGGCCAAGCCGCCCAGGCTCTGGAGGGCGAGCTTGAAGGGGCCGGTGGCGTGCGGCTGGTTCTTGGGCGTACCGCCCAGCTCCGTGATCAGCTCGTTGAGCTCGCGGATGTGGCGCTCATGGTCGCGGCGGAACCCCGCGATCATGTCCGCGTGGTCGCGGTCGTGCAGCTTTTCCATCGCGATCTCGTACGCGCCCACCGCGTCATGGTCGAGCTGGAGCAGGTCGTTGAGACCTTCCAGGATCTCGGCCGTGGCCGTCGGCGCGTGCCCCAGGTCGAGGCGCGTCGTGTCGGTATCCACCGCTCCTCCTTGGCGTGTCAGTGCTCCCGTTGCCTGCCCGTCCGCCGCGCTCCGGTTCTTTACGGACCGGGCGCGAACGGGAGTGCCCGGGTATGCACACACCGTACCGAAGCGTGTATTCGAGATTTTGGCGGATTTTTCGGGAGGTGCGGCGAACCTCCGGCGCGGCCCGGGGGGTGTCGCACGGGCGGAGCGCCCCCCTCCCCGACCCTCCCCCGCAAACGGCGCGGGGGAGGGAGGTTGGGTTCGGCGAGCTGTGGACGGATCTCGCCGGAAGCGGGGCGCCCCCGGCCCTCCCCCGCAAACTGCCTCGTGGAGAAGGGAGAACCCCTGCTCACGCGCGCGGAAGCCCGCCCTCCGCCAACCCCTCCCCCGAAGTTGGGGGAGGGGTCGCCGGCCGTTGCGAGGAACGAGCAAAAGGCTCTGCGGGGAGAGGGCTCCCGTCCGCACCGCGACGGTCCTCACCCGCCGCACATCATCCTTGATCCCACGCCTCTGCCCACGGGCCCGCGGTCCCACAACGGACTTCGCCACTTCGCATCCATTCTATCTGCCCTGCGGCAACCTACTTGCAAAGCGTGACGCCGGCTCTTTTCGCGCGTCCGGGGGGTACGACGGCGCGAACCACCCAACCGGAGTGATAGGTAGATGATGCTCGTACGCAGGGCAGCCGTGCTGTCCATGATGGTCTTCGCCCTGTCCGGATGCGCCGGACTGGGGCTGGAGAACGTGCTGCAGGCCCCCACCTTCCGCGTGGAAGAGAGCCAGCAGGCGCAGCTGCGGCTGCTGGGCCCCAGCGCGCAGAACCCGCTGGGCGGCGCGGCCGTGCGCCTGTACGCCCGCGTGGGCAACCCCAACCCCGTCAGCCTGACGCTTACGCGGCTGGTAGGCCAGCTTCGCCTGCAGGGGAACAACGCCGCGCGGGTGGACTTTCCGCTGGGCGTGCCGCTGCAGGCGGGCGGCGAGACGCTGGTGCCCATCGACATCGCCATCAACTTCAACGACCTGCCGGGGCTGGCCGGCGTCGCCCGCAACGCGCTGAGCGGGCAGCCGATCAGCTACTCGCTGAACGGCACCGTCGGCGTGGACGCGGGATTGCTCGGGCAGCCCACGTTCGGGCCGCTGAACCTGCTGGAAGGCAACCTGCGGGTCACGCGCTGAGAAACCGCAGGGAATAGGGAATAGGGAATAGCCGGCAACGGCGGACTCTCTATCTCACTTCGGACGGTCCACTCTCGCGCGGCGGGGGTGGACCGTTCCGTGCGTTGGGCGGGGGCTGAAAATCGGCTTCGAACCCGGGACGCGGCTCGCATGGACGGCATCGAATCTCCACCCATCCCACTCGCGGACGCGCTGGGTCCGGCGCGCGCACGCACGGCGGATTTCCTGCACGGGCTGGATCCGACCGGGCGGGTGGTCGTGTTCTGCCACTTCGATGCGGATGGACTGGCGGCGGGCGCGCTCTTCGGGCGGGCACTGCGGCGGATGGGATTCGGAGACGTGCAGGTGGTGCACTCGGAGCGCGGCGAGAACGCGTTCAGCGACGGGGCGCGGCGGCGGCTGGCGGCGCTCGGTCCCGCGGCGCTGGTCGTCACGGATCTGGGCGTGCAGTCCGCCGGCGTGCACCCCGCCGTGCCGACGCTGTACGTGGACCACCACCGGCCAGAGGGCGAGCCGGCGGACGCGACGGTCGTCCTCGGCTACGGCTGGGAGCCGATCCCGGCCTCCGCCTGGCTGGCATACGAGATCCTGCGGCCGCTGGCGGACATCGCGGACCTGGAGTGGATCGCGGCCGTCGGCACCATCAGCGACCTGGGGGACAAGGCGCCGTGGGACGACCTGCCCGGCATCCGCAAGCGCTGGACGGCCAAGTGGCTGCGCGAAGCCGTGTCGCTGGTGAACGCCGCCCGCCGCGCGAGCGCCTTCGACGTCGGCACGCCGCTGCGGATGCTGATGGAGGCGGACGGTCCCCGCGCCATCGTGGAGGACGACGCGCTGGGCGCGGACCGGCTGCGCGCGTACCGGGCGGAGGTGCAGGCGGAGCTGGCCATCGCGCGCAAGCAGGCGCCGGTCTTTTCCGCCGACCAGTCGTGGGCGCTCGTCCCGCTGGACAGCGGCTGCCAGATCCACCCGCTGATCGCGCAGCAGTGGCGCACGCGGCTGCCGGAGTTCGCTGTGATCGCGGCCAACCGCGGCTACCTGCCGGGAATCGTGGCGTTCAGCTCGCGGACGTCGCGCACGGACATGGTGCTCCCCGCCCTGCTCCGCGCCCCCGACATCGGCAGCGACGACGAGGCCAGCTACGGGCGCGGCCACGACCAGGCCAGCGGCGGCCATCTCCCCGCACCGATGTTCAACCGGCTGATGGACGCGCTCGGCTTCGACGAACGGGTGCACGTTCCGGAGTAACGCTGCGTCCGCGCCGCGTTTGCAGCCGAGGCGACACTCCAGCCACGGCCGGCTTTTACGGACGCGATCAGGTGGATCTGTGCATGGGCGAACATCCCGCCGTGCGGCCACCATCGTGTCCTGCAAAAATTTCGATGGCCGTCCCCTCGCCGGCAGCAACGGATCTACCAAGGATCTCTGGCCTCCTGCACGACCGGTCCGATTCGTGTCCGGCCGGCGCGTCACATCGGCCCCGCACGCACGGCTTCGGAAAGGCCTGCCATACTGGATGATTGCCATCGCGACGTCCGATCGCGGACCGGAGGAGAAGGAGGCGAGCGGATGGATGCATCAGGCCCCTGGTAGACAGGCTGCTGCCGGCGAGGGGACGGTATCCGCGTTTTTCGGAGGAGCAGGACTTGGCGTCGGAGGCGGATGCCGGCCTGGCACAACATCCACCTGATCGCGATCGGGAAGAGCGTGCCCGCGCCCGGGACCGGATGGCCAGCTCAGAATGGCAGCGGAGGCGAAGATTACTGAATACAAACGAGAAGCGGGGCACCTTTCGGCGCCCCGCTTCTCGCATTCACCCCATCCAACCCTCAACTCCATCCCATCAATCCCCGGCGCCCCCGTCCCCTCAAACA
>DATING010001265.1:0-4652 GCA_035474555.1 Longimicrobium sp.
CGTGCCCGCGGCAGCCCCCGCCACGGCGCCGATGGCCGCGTTGCGACGGCTTCCGCCCAGCACCCGGCCGGCCACCGCACCCACCGCCGCGCCGCCCGCCACCGTGGCGGCGGTCTGCCCGCGGCCCTGGCGGCTGCGGCGCTGCACCGTGGGCGCATCCACCATCGTCACGTCGATGGGGTAGCGCTCGCCGCCGTACGAGATGGAGCTCAGCGTCACCGACAGCGCCGCGTCACGCCCCAGCCCGCCGCCCGAGGCGACCGCCCGCGTGACCCGGCCGCGCACCGTGGCGCCGGCGGGGATCACGGTGCGGCCCTGGTCGTCCGTCAGGTCGTGCGACAGCGTCGTCGTAAAGGTGCTGCCCTCGCTCACGTTGCGCGTGCTCACCGAGTTGTCGAAGCGCACCGTGAAGCTGGTGCCGCTGCTCACCGTGCGCGTGACGTAGCGGGGGCCGGCGGGCTCCGCCGGGCGCGACGGCTTCGGCGTGCTGCGCGCCGGGGCGGCAGCCTGCGGCGCGGGGACCGGCGGGGACTGGGGCTGCGGCGTCACGGGCGCGGGGGCCGCGAGGGCGGCACTGTCGATCAGCGCGGCGTCGCGCAGGGCCACCTCGGCCGTCGTATCCGGCTGCAGCGCCAGGTCCAGGTCGCGCTCCAACGCCTCGCGCTCCAGCGCCGCGCGGTCCGGGGTGTCCCCCCCGTCTCCGCAAGCGACCAAGAAAGAGGACACCGGCAGGGCCAGGACCAGGGCGGCAAAGAGGGTCTTGCGGGTCATCAAACGGCTCCTTTTTCGCGTGATTGCTTGCTTTCCGGCCGGGGCGAGGGTACTCTCACGCGGTGGATTCGCCCCCCGGTCGGTATACACACAGGGGCAACGCTTGTGCCCGCTGCTACGATCAGCGGCGAGAAACTGCTACATGCGAGAATTGAAGGCGCTTCTGCCCTACCTGCGCCGCTACCGCGGGCAGATCGGGGTGGGGCTGGCCGCCGTGGTGGTGTCCAACGCAGTGGGCAACCTGGGGCTGGAGTTCGTAAAGCGCGGCATCGACGTGCTGGAGCAGCCGGACGGCACCCGGGCGCTCGTGGCGCGCTACGCGACCTATTCCGTGCTCCTGGCGCTGGCGGCGGGCATCGGGCGCTTCTGGATGCGAAAGATCCTCAACGGGGTGAGCCGCCGCGTGGAGCTGGACCTGCGCGACGACTTCTTCGCGCGGCTGCTGGTGCTGGACGCGCCCTTCTACGCCGGCAACCCCACGGGCGAGATCATGTCGCGCGCGACGAACGACATCGGCGCGGTGCGGATGGTGGCGGGGCCGGCGTACATGTACCTGGCCAACACGATCGTCTTCGGGGCCATGGCCGTGGTGCGGATGTCGTTCATCGACCCGTGGATGACGTTCATCTGCATGCTCCCCATGCTCCTGCTGCCGCCCGTGACCCTCTGGTTCGGCAAGCTGATCCACGACCGCTTCGAGGGGATCCAGGAGCAGCTGGGCATCCTGTCCACCATGACGCAGGAGAACCTGGCGGGGCAGCGCATCGTCAAGGCGTACGGGCAGGAGGCGCCGCAGACCGCGCGCTTTCGCGCCCTGGCGCAGGAAACGATGCGCCGCAACGTGGACCTGGCGCGCACCTCCGGCCTCTTCTATCCCTCGCTGGGGCTGCTGGCGGGGCTGGCCATGGTGCTGGCGCTCTGGTTCGGCGGGCGGGCGCTGGTTTCCGGGCGCATCTCCACGGGCGACCTGGTGCTCTTCCTTCTGTACCTGGGGATGCTCAGCTGGCCCATGATCGCCCTGGGGTGGGTGGTGAACCTGTTCCAGCGGGGCGCGGCGTCCATGGGTCGCGTGTCGCGCATCCTGGAGACGGTGCCGCGGGTGGCGGATGCGCCGGACGCCGTGGCCCCGGCGGACGTGCGGGGGGAGATCGAGTTCCGCGGCGTGCGCTTTCGCCACCCGGGGACGGAGCGCGACGTGCTGCGCGAGGTGTCGTTCCGCATCCCCGCCGGCGCCACGGCCGCCATCGTGGGGCCCACGGGATCGGGGAAGTCCACCGTGATCTCCCTGCTGGCGCGGATGTACGATCCCACGGAGGGCGCGGTCCTGGTGGATGGGGTCGATTTGCGGCAGTGGAAGCTGTCGCGTCTGCGCGAGGCGGTGGCGCTGGTGCCGCAGGACACCTTCCTGTTCTCCGAGACCATCGCCGAGAACCTGGCCCTGGGCTTCGACGAGCCGGACGACGCGCGGCGGCTGCAGCGGGTGCGCGCGGCGGCGGCGGTGGCGCGGCTGGACGAGACGGTGCAGGCGTTTCCCAGCGGATACGACACGGTGCTGGGAGAGCGCGGCATCAACCTGTCCGGCGGGCAAAAGCAGCGGGCGGCGCTGGCGCGGGCCGTGGCGCGGGATGCGCCCATCCTGCTGCTGGACGATGCGCTGAGCGCCGTGGACACGCAGACGGAGCACCGCATCCTGGAGGGATTGAAGGAGATCTTCGCGGGGCGGACGAGCGTGATCGTGAGCCACCGCGTGACGGCGGTGATGCACGCGGACCTCATCCTGGTGATGGACGACGGGCGCCTGGTGGAGCGCGGAACGCACGCGGAGCTGCTGCGGCGGGGCGGCGTCTACGCCGCCCTGCAGCGCCGCCAGCTGCTGGCGGAACAGGTCGCGGGTGACGACCTGCTTGCAGCCGCGTCAGACGCTGTCTAGATTGGCGCCTACAAAGGTTCCCCTCCCCCCGATCTTCATGAACGACCTTCGCCTCTACGTGCAGGGCGACCACACGACCGCGGAACGCCTGCGCGAAGTCCTCGCGCGCGAGGGGTTCCGCCTGGCCGAGCAGCCCCGCGCCGACGCGCCGGCTGTGCCCGGCGCGATCGTGGTGGAGGTAGACCCCGCCCTGCCGCCGGCCGCGCGCGACGCGGCCGGCCGCCTGCAGGAGCTGGAGCGCGCGGTGCTGGAGCTGCGCAACCTGGACGTGGCCAAGAGCCAGTTCCTCACCAACGTGTCGCACGAGCTGCGCACGCCGCTCACGGCCATCGTCACCTACGGCGAGATCCTGCGCGACGGGCTGCTGGGCGAGATCTCGCAGCGCCAGCGCGAGGCCATCGAATCGATGATCGGCAGCTGCCGGCAGCTGCTGGGGATGATCGAGGAGATCCTCACCTACGCCCGCACCAACGCATCGGCCATCGACATCCGCCCGGCGGAGTTCCGGCTGGAGGACGTGGTGGAGACGGTGCGCGACATGAACGCGTCGCTGCTGGAGCGAAAGACGCTCTCCTTCAGCACGCACTACGACGGCGGCATTGCGCAGGCGTGGGCGGACCGCGACAAGGTGGCGCACGTGCTGGGCAACCTGATCGGCAACGCCATCAAGTTCACCCCCGAGAGCGGGTGGGTGAAGGTGGTGGCGCGGCCGGCGCCGGGGCAGGCCGGCTGGCTGCAGGTGGAGGTCGCGGACAGCGGCATCGGCATCGACCCGCAGCACCACGAGCTCATCTTCCGCGAGTTCGCCCAGGTGGATGCCAGCCGCGCGCGCGTGCACCACGGCACGGGGCTGGGCCTTTCCATCGCCCGCCGCTTCGTGGAGCTGCACGGGGGGCGCATCTGGGTGGAGAGCCAGCTGGGCGAGGGCAGCCGCTTCTTCTTTACGCTCCCCTCCATCCACGCCGCGGGCGTGGCGGCGGCGGTGGCGGCGAACGCCGGGGAAACGGACACGGACGCGTGACGGACGGGGTGACGACGGCCAGGACCGTCCTGCTGGTGGAAGACAGCGACGCCATCCGCGACGCCTTCACCATCCTGCTGGAAGACGCGGGCTACACCGTGCTGGGCGCGGGCACCGGCGAGGATGCGCTGCGCCTGGCGGCGGAGCACCTGCCGGACCTGATGCTGCTGGACATGGGCCTTCCCGACATGACGGGGCTGGACGTGGTGCGGCAGGTCAAGGCCGACGCGGGCACGGCGGGCATCTCCGTGGTGGCCGTCACGGGCCGCGACGAGGCGTCGGACCGGCGGGCGTGCCTGGCCGCCGGCTGCGCCGCGTACATCGTGAAGCCCGTGAACACGCAGAAGCTCGTGCGCGACCTGCCGGGGTTCATGGGAGACGGGAAAGTGCGTTAGTGCGGGAGTGGTGTCCGGACGGCGCTTGAACCCTTGCACCTAACGGAGTCCCGGACGGAGTGAAAGTTCCCACACCGACGCGCACGCCGAGCCGGAGCGAAGTTCCCACACCGGCGCGGACACCCAGCCGGAGCGAAGCCAGACGGAGCGAATGAATTCGCCGCTGGAAATTCACGAAGTCCGCCTTCGCGGACTGCCCGTCACGGGCGAGTGCCACGCCGCCGGCTGAGTTCGTCCTCAAAGCAGTTGAAGCCCCGTTCGGCGAGCGCAAGCGAGCCGAGACGGGGCTTCTGGCTTTCCCAGCGGCGGGTTTACCCGCTCAGGACGGGAGCTGGCGACCGCGACGGAAGTTCTCCCCTTCCCCCATGCTGTTTATGGGGGAAGGGGCCGGGGGATGGGGGGCGCTCCGCCCGCGACGACACTCCGTCCCATCTCGCGGCTCCCTCACTTCCGCACTTCCGCACTTCCGCACTTCCGCACTTCCGCACTTCCGCACTTCCGCACTTCCGCACTTCCGCACTTCCGCACTTCCGCA
>DATING010001266.1:0-3889 GCA_035474555.1 Longimicrobium sp.
CGGCCCGCCCCGCGCGTGCTGATCGTCAGCGATCCGCTGCACGTGCGGCGCGCGGTCACCATGGCGCGCGACGTGGGACTGGACGCGCACCCCGCGCCCACGCCCCTGAGCCGATACCGCTCCTGGCGCAGCAAGGCGCCCTTCCTGGCGCGCGAGGTCTACTTCTACTCCCTCTACCTCCTCCAGCGCCCCTTCGTGTGAACCGGCGCGCTTGTGTGCCGGCCGGTGCCCCGCGCATGTTTTCGGCGGCGCCGAACGCCGGGCGGATGGACTTCCCGGCCCGGTCCGGGTCCGAAGCGAAACGGAGGTGTGCGGATGAAGAAGTCGGTTCCCGCGGCCAGCCCGGACGCGTACGTGGCCGCGCTGGATGGATGGCGCCGCACCTGCGTGGAGGAACTGCGCGCCGCCGTCCGTGGCGAATCCGCGCTGGAGGAGCGCATCAAGTGGGGCCACCTGGTCTACCTGGCGAACGGGCCCGTGCTGCTCATCCGCGCGGAAGAAGAGCGGATCCTGCTGGGGTTCTGGCGAGGGCTGCGCCTGCGGTCCATCGAGCCCCGTTTGAAGCCTGGGGGAAAGTACGAGATGGCCTCGCTCGAGCTGCGCGAAGGCGTTACGGTGGATGCCGAAACGGTGCGCCGCCTGACGCGGGACGCGGTCGCCCTCAACGCCGAGCAGGGCGATCCGACGCTCGCGGCGAAAGGGAGATGAGCATGCACCTCGCGTACTTCCAAGCCCCGTGGTGTGGCGTCTGCCACGAGAAGGCACCCGTCGCGGAGCAGATCGCGGCCGCCGTACGGATGGACCTGGCGCGCTGGGACATCGAGGAGGACGAGGGTCGCGCGGAGGCGGACCGCCGGCGCATCCGGACGGTGCCCACGCTGGCGCTCATCCACGGCGAGCGCGTTCCCTTTCGGCTGGTGGGACGGATGATCACGCCGGAGAACGTGCGTCACCTCCTGGCGCAGGCAGGGCTCGGCGAGAGCGGTTCGTAGTTTCTCACCCGTGCTGTCATCCTGAGTCATGACGTTGCGCGCACCTTCAGGATGAACGGCGGCTCGCTTGGAGCACGAGTCTGTTCAACCTCCCCCAGGGGTTTTTGGGGGAGGTGCGAGCCTGAGCGAGCGGAGGGGGCGTCGCGCGGGGGCGGCCAAGTCGGCGGAACCATCCCGACCTTTCTTCCGGTCTTCGCCGACCCGCACGTGTAGCCGCGACACTGTCCGCGGGGCGGCCCCGTGCTTGCCACCCCCGGGTGGCTCGCGAGTGATGGGGACGAGCCGAGGAGGGCGTGTGACGAGCAGCGCAGCGGTGCGGGGCATGGTGGCGGGCGCGGCCGGCGTGGCCGCCATGACGCTGGCCGAAAAGCTGGAGCAGCGCGTTACGCGCCGGCCCAACTCCTACGTTCCCGCGCACACCCTGGAGCGGCTGCTCGCCAGGCCGGAGCGGCCGGACGACGAGCGCCTGGGGATGAACTGGGCAATGCACTGGGGGCAGGGCATCGTGATGGGCGCGGTGCGGGGGATGATGGCGGAGCGCGGCGTTCGCGGGCCCGTGGGTTCGTTCCTGTTCCTGAACCTGCGGCTGCTCAACGACCAGGCGCTGGAGAACGCGACTGGCGTCGGCGCGCCGCCCTGGACGTGGCCCGTGGATGAGCAGGTGATCGACCTGGCGCACAAGGCGGTGTACGCGTTCGCCACGGGCCTGGTCGCGGACTGGCTGGTGGAAGGCCCGCGCCGCGTCCCCGTGTCCCGCGCCGGCTGGACGCCCGCGTACGGACTGCCGCCGGAGGATGAACCCGCGTTCCGCCCCGCCGGCCGCGGCTGATCCACCCCACCACCGAAAGCGAGCCGTGGATTGCCGGCCGGACGCCCGCCGCCCGGCGGCCCCGGCTTGCCCCGTGCCATCCCATGTATCCAGACCTCCACGACGACCTCCGCGCGCACCGGGACTGGCTCCTGTCGTTCGTCGATCTTCCGCCGGGCGGGACGTTCGTCGACCTGGGGTGCGGCAACGGCGCCGACCTGCTCGCGCTCGCGGCCCGGCATCCCGATCCCGCCGCGCGCTTCATCGGCCTGGACGCGGCGGAGAGCGGCGTCGCGGCGGCGATGGAGCGTGCCGCGCACGACCCGCGCATCACCGTGCGCCACCACCGGCTGGACGGCGGGACCGTGCCCCTGGCGGACGGCAGCGTGGACGCGGCGTATTCGCACAACCTGCTGGAGTGCCTGGCGGACCGGGATGCGTTCGCGCGGGAGATGGGGCGGATACTGCGGCCGGGGGGCATCGTGGTGATGGCCCACTGGGACTTCGATTCGCAGGTGATCGACGGCACGGACCGCGCGGCCATCCGCCGGCTGGTGCACGCGTTCGCGGACTGGCAGCAGCCGTGGATGGAGCACGCGGACGGCTGGATGGGGCGCCGGCTCTGGGGCGTCTTCGCGCCGACCGGGCTCTTCGACGGCACCGTGCACGCGCGCGTGCTCACGAACACGCACTTCGCCGCGCCCTGGTACGGCCACGCGCGCGTGCAGGACTTCGGCAGCCTGGTGCGGCGCGGGCTGGCGAGCGCGGAGGACGTCCAGCGCGTGGTCGCGGACCTGGAGGCGCTGGACCAGGCCGGCCGGTACTTCTACAGCATCACCGGGTACGTCTACGTGGGCCGTCGCGTCGCCGGGCCGGCCTGAAGGGCGGGGCCTGCTCCGCGACCGGACACGCGTTCCATCGCGATCCGCGGGGGCACGCCTGGGGCACGGAGCGGGTCGTGGCGCACATCGAACGGTACTGGTGTCCGTCCGTCACCAGCGATCAGCTCGGGGGCGGGGCACCCTTCCGGTTCGCGGGAGCCCCGTAGCGCGCGGTGACGGCGATGCTCGTCCGCCGCTCATCCGCCGGGCGCCAGAAGAAATTCACGAATCTCACCTCATCTACTTAATGCCTTCACACCAACTCGGCCGCTCGCTCGTGGCACAACTCGGCACGTCTTCCGAGGTGCTGCTGGAGTTCGTCGCCGTGTATGCGCGACTCGAGTACGCCCTGAAGCGCGTCGGGCGTGCTACGGAAGGCAGGGATGGCAAGGTAAACGTGGCGTGGGAGGGACTGCTCACCGAGTTAGCACCGCATTTTCGGGCGGAAGCGAACGCGACCGTGCGCGATGCCGTGCAGTACATCGCCGAGAATCCACCCAGGAGAGAAGTTTTTGAGAAGCACGGGGTGCGGTTCGCCAAAGTTCCGGCAGCAACGGTCGGCATTCCGCTAAAGACGCTCGTCGATCACGTTCGCCGGACTCGCAACAACCTGTTCCACGGCGGCAAGTTCCCATTGGAACCGGTATCCGAGCCAGCGCGGAACGAGCGGCTGCTCCACAGCGGGGTGATCGTGTTGATCGAAATCATCCATTTGTGTCGTGACCACGTTCCGGACGTCTATCACGCATTCTCCGAGGATCTCACCTGAATCACCCCATGGACCTTCCCACCCTGCACACCGATCGCCTGCTGCTGCGCGGGTTCACGCTGGCGGACGCGCCGCGCGTGCAGGCGCTGGCCGGCGCGCGGGAGGTAGCGGCGACGACGTTGACCGTGCCGCATCCCTACGAAGACGGCGTGGCGGAAGCGTGGATCCAGGGACACGCCGCGGGATGGCAAGCGGGCAAGCGCCTTTCCCTCGCGATCACCACGGCCGCGGACGGGCTCGTCGGCTGCGTTTCCCTCTCCGTGGTTCCGCAGCATCGGCACGGGGAGATCGGGTACTGGATCGGCGTGCCCTTCTGGAACCGGGGCTTCGCGACCGAATCCGCCGCCGCGGTGCTCGCGTACGCGTTCGGCGAGCTGGGGCTCCATCGCATCGTGGGACGCTACTTTCCGCGCAACCCGGGCTCGGGCCAGGTGCTCCG
>DATING010001267.1:0-4586 GCA_035474555.1 Longimicrobium sp.
GCTTCCGCGAGGTGCTGGGGCGGGTGCGGGGAGGCACGCTGGGCGCGTACGAGAACCAGGAGGTGCCCTTCGAGAAGCTGGTGGCCGAGCTGCAGCCGGAGCGCAGCATGAGCCACTCGCCGCTCTTCCAGGTGATGTTCACGCTGCAGAACGCCGGGGGCGGGGGAGGGGGCGGGGGAGGCGCTCTTTCCGGGCTGCGCGTGAGCGGAGTCGGAGCGGAGCTTGCGAGCGCCAAGTTCGACCTCAACCTGTCCCTGGTGGCGACCCCGCGCGGACTGCGCGGCGGACTGAGCTACCGCACGGATCTGTTCGAGCCGGGTACCATCCACCGCATGGTGCACCACCTGGAGCGGGTGCTGGCGCAGGTCGCCGAAAACGCGGACGTGCGGCTTTCGCAGCTGGAGCTGCTGTCGGCGGAAGAGCGCGGCGTGGTGGTGGATGCATGGAACCGGACGGAAGCCGAGTATCCGGCGGACCGGCGCATCCACGAGCTGTTCCAGGCGCACGCGGCGCGCACGCCCGACGCGGTGGCGCTGGTGTGCGAGGACGAAGCGCTCACCTGCGCCGCGCTGAACGCGCGCGCCAACCAGCTGGCGCACCACCTCCGGGGCCTGGGCGTGGGCCCGGACACGGTGGTGGCGATGCACTTCGGGCGCGGCGTGGACGCCATCGTCGCGCTGCTGGGGATCCTCAAGGCGGGCGGCGCCTACCTGGCGCTGGACCCCGCGCTGCCGGCGGAGCGGCTGGCGTACATGCTGGAGGATTCCGGCGCCGTGGCGCTGGTGACGCGCGGTGACATGGCGGATGCGCTGCCGGCGGGCTCGCTCCCCGTCGTGCATCTGGACGGCGAGGCGCTGCGGGGCGAGAGCGACGCGAATCTGCCGGGCGGGGCCGGCGCGGGCGACCTGGCGTACGTCATCTACACCTCCGGCAGCACCGGCCGCCCCAAGGGCGTGGCCGTGGAGCACCGGCAGATCTCCAACTACGTGTTCGGCGTGCGCGACCGGCTGGAGCTGACGGAAGGCGCCAGCTACGCGACCGTGTCCACGCTCTCGGCGGACCTGGGGAACACCGTCGTCTTCTCCGCGCTGGCGTGGGGGGGAACGCTGCACGTGATCAGCGAAGAGCGGATCTTCAGCGGCGACCTGCTGGGCGAGTACTTCGCCCGTCACGGGGTCGACTGCCTGAAGATCACCCCGTCGCACCTCGCGGCGCTGCAGGCGGGCGGCGACCCGCGCCGGGTGATGCCGCGCCGGTGGCTGGTGCTGGGCGGCGAATCTTCGCCCGTGCGCTGGGTGGAAGAGCTGGTGGCGATGGCGCCGGAGTGCGCCGTCTTTAACCACTACGGTCCGACGGAGACCACCGTGGGCGCGCTGGCGCACCGCGTGGACGCCGGGCGCACGCAGACGGCCTCGGGGACGCTGGTCTTGGGCCGTCCGCTGCCCAACTACCAGGTGTTCGTGGTGGATGCGGCGCTGCGGCCGGTGCCCGTCGGCGTCGCGGGCGAGCTGCTGGTCGGCGGCGCGGGAGTGGCGCGCGGGTACCTGGGCCGCCCGGAGCTGACGGCGGAGCGATTCATCGCCAGCCCGTTCGGTGAGGGGCGCCTGTACCGCACCGGCGACCGGTGCCGCTGGCTGCCGGACGGGACCGTGGAGTTCCTGGGACGCATGGACCAGCAGGTGAAGATCCGCGGCTTGCGCGTGGAGCTGGGCGAGATCGAGGCGGCGCTGCGGCAGGAAGCCGGCGTGGCCGAGTGCGCCGTCGTGGCGCGCGAGGACGTGCCGGGCGAGCCGCGGCTGGTGGCGTACCTCGTCGGCGGCGCGGACGCCGACGGCCTGCGCGCCGGGCTGCGCCGCACGCTGCCCGAGTACATGGTGCCGGCCGCGTTCGTCTCGCTGGATGCGCTGCCGCTGACGCCCAACGGCAAGGTGGACCGCAGGGCGCTGCCTGCGCCGGAGCTCGCGTCGGCGGCGGACCGGTACGTGGCGCCGCGGACGCCGGTGGAGGAGATTCTGGCGGAGATCTGGGCGGAGGTGCTGCGCCTGGAGCGGGTGGGGGTGGAGGACAACTTCTTCGCGCTCGGCGGGCACTCGCTGCTGCTCATGCGTCTGCTGGCCAACATCCAGGCCACGTTCGACCTGGAGATCTCCATTCGCGCCGTATTCTCGATGCCGACGCTCGAAGCCATGGCGGGCGAGATCGAGCGCAGGATCTACGAAGACGTCGACATCATGTCGGATGACGAGGCCGAGCAGCTGGTCGCGTCGAACCTCGTTGCAGGAACCTGAGATGTCGTCAGAATCAACGGTTGGACCTCCGCGTCGGGAACTCTCTGCTGCCAAGCGCGCTCTGATCGAGGCGAAGCTCAGGGGCAAGGTCCGCTCGTCCGGCATCGTCCCCCGCACCGATCGTGAACGAGCGCCGCTGTCGTTCGCGCAGGAGCGGCTGTGGTTTCTGGACCGGCTGGAGCCGGGGAGCACCACCTACAACGTCCCCGTGGCCTGGCGCCTCAGGGGTGCGCGGGACGAGGCGGCGCTGGAGCGCGCGCTGGGCGAGATCATCCGCAGGCACGAGACGCTGAGGACGGTCTTCGCGGAGGTGGACGGCTCGCCGGTGCAGGTGATCGCGCCGTTCGGCGGGTTCACCCTGCCGGTGGAGGACCTGTCGGGATTGAGCCAGGCGGATCGTGAGGCGGCGCTCAGGCAGCGCGCGGGCGAGGAAGCAGGGCGCGCGTTCGACCTCTCGGCGGGCCCGCTCTTTCGCGCGGTGCTGCTGCGGCTGGGCGAAGAGGATCGCGTGCTGCTGCTCTCCATGCACCACATCGTCAGCGACGGGTGGAGCAGGGGGGTGCTCTCGCGCGAGTTCTCGGCGCTGTACGAGGCATACCGGGATGGGCGGGAGTCTCCGCTCCCCGAGTTGCCGGTGCAGTACGCCGACTACGCGGTGTGGCAGCGCGAGCACCTGCGGGGAGAGACGCTGGAGCGGCAGCTGGCGTACTGGCGGGATCGCCTGTCGGGCGCGCCGGAGCTGCTGGAGCTGCCCACGGACCATCCACGCCCGCCGGTGCAGACGTACCGGGGCGCGACGGTGCCGGTGGAGCTTGCCCCCGAGCTGCTGGAGCGGCTCCGCGCGCTGGCCCTGGGCGCGGACGCGACGCTGTACATGGTGGTGCTTGCTGCCTTCCAGGTGCTGCTCTCCCGGTACAGCGGGAGCGAGGACGTCGTCGTGGGCAGCCCCATCGCGGGGCGGACGCGAAAGGAGGTCGAGGACCTGATCGGCTTCTTCGTCAACACGCTGGTGCTGCGCGCCGACCTCTCGGGCGACCCGGGCTTCCGGGCGGTGCTGGGGCGGGTGCGGGAGGCGGTGCTGGGCGCGTACGAGCACCAGGAGCTTCCCTTCGAGCGCCTTGTGGAGGAGCTGCAGCCGGAGCGCAGCCTGAGCCACTCGCCTCTCTTCCAGGTGGTGTTCCTGCTGCAGGACGCCGGGGGCCAGGGAGGCGGCGCTCCGGGGACGAACGTGAGCGGCGCCGAAACGGAGCTCGAGAGCGTCAAGTTCGATCTCACCCTGGGTCTGGTGGCGACCGCGCGCGGCCTGCGGGGAGGGCTGACCTACCGCACGGACCTGTTCGAGCGGGGGACCATCGAGCGGATGGCACAGCACCTGGAGCGGGCGCTGGAGCAGCTGGCCTCCGACCCCGATCGGCGTCTGTCGGCGCTGGATCTCATGGGGCCCGTGGAGCGCGCCCAGGTGCTGGAGGGGTGGAGCCACGCCGCGGGACCGTCCTGGGAAGACCGCACGATCCACGCGCTGTTCCAGGAGCAGGCGGCCCGGACCCCGGACGCCGTGGCGGTGGCCGGTGAGGACGGAACGCTGACGTACGGGGAACTGGACCGGCGGGCGAACCGCCTCGCGCACCACCTGGTGGAGCGGGGCGTGGGCCCCGAGATGCGGGTGGGGGTGTGCCTGGAGCGCTCGCCGGAGCTGGTGGTCGCCCTGCTGGCGATCCTCAAGGCTGGCGGCGCCTACGTCCCGCTGGACCCGGAGTTCCCGGCCGAGCGCCTGGACTTCATGATGGAGGACGCGGCGATCACCGTGCTCCTGACGGTGGATCGGCTGCGCGGCGGGTTCCCGGAGCACGGGGCCGAGGTCGTCCTCGTGGACCGGATCACGGGCGGGGACGCACACCCGCCGGCGGTGGCGGTGAGCCCGGAGCACCTGGCGTACGTGATCTACACGTCGGGCTCCACGGGCGTACCCAAGGGTGCGGAGGTGCCGCACCGCGCCATCCCCGGCTTCTTCCGGGGCGCGGACTACGTCCGCTTCGACGAGCGCCAGGCGGTGCTGCAGCACTCGTCCATGTCGTGGGACGGGCTGACGCTGGAGCTGTGGCCCGTGCTCCTGACGGGCGGGCGGTGCGTGCTCTATCAGGGGCGCAGCGGTGACGTGCAGGCGCTGGCGGATGCCGTCGAGCGGCACGGGGTGACGACGCTGTGGCTGACCGCGGCGCTCTTCGACGCGGTGGTGGACACCGCGCCGGGGATGATCGCGGGGGTGTCGCAGGTGATGACGGGCGGGGAGATGGTGTC
>DATING010001268.1:0-9321 GCA_035474555.1 Longimicrobium sp.
GCCACCACGCTTACCGTCTCCGGCCGCGACCTGAGCGTGCTGATGGACCTGGAGGAGAAGAACGAGCCCTACCGCAACCAGCCGGACGGGGTGATCGCGGCGCGGCTGCTGGCGGCGTACGCGCAGCACGGCCTGGTGCCCGCCCCCGCGCAGACGACCGACGTGCCCATCGAGACGCAGCGGGTGCCGCAGCAGGCGGGGACGGACCTGGCGTTCCTGCGGCAGATGGCGACGCGCAACGGCTTCGTCTTCTACGTGCAGCCCCTGGGCTTCGGCGCGGCGCTGGGCTACTGGGGGCCGGAGAACCGCGGCGGCACCCTGCAGCCCGCGCTCACGGTGGGGATGGGGCCGCACGGCAACGTGAAGGGGCTGCACTTTTCCACCGACGCGCTGGCCGTCGTGGGGATGACGGGGTCCATCCTGGAGCCCAACCTGGGGATCACCCTGCCCATCCCCGCGCTGCCGTCCCTGCGCATTCCGCCGCTGGCCCTGTCGCCCCTTCCCGCGCGGCGCACGCGGGTGAGCCGCGACACGGCGCAGAAGTCCGCCGGCACGGCCGCCCTGTCGCTGGTGGCCGCGTCCACGGCGGCGCCGGACCCCGTGCGCGGCAACGGCGAGCTCGACGCCGTGCGCTACGGGCGGGTGCTGCGGGCGCGCGAGCTGGTGGGCGTGCGGGGCGCGGGCTTTACGCACGACGGGCCGTACTACGTGGAGAGCGTGTCGCACTCGCTGGCCATGGGCCGGTTCAGCACGCAGTTCTCGCTCAAGCGCGAGGGCACCGGGTCCCTGCTTCCCCTGCTGCCCACATGAGCGGACCGCCATTCTGGGGCAAGTACCGCGGCACGGTGACGGACGCCGCCGATCCCGAGCGCCGGGGCCGCGTCAAGGCCAAGGTTCCCGACGTGCTGGGCGACCAGGAGAGCGGCTGGGCCATGCCCTGCGTGCCCGTGGGCGGCTCGCAGACCGGCTTCTTCGGCGTGCCGAAAGTCGATGCGGGGGTGTGGATCGAGTTCGAGCACGGCGACCCGGACTACCCCGTGTGGGTGGGGTGCTGGCGGGGCTCGCTGGCGGAGTTCCCCACGGACCTGACGGCCACCCCGGAGCCGCACAAGCACCTGATGCTCATCACCCAGGGCGGCCACCAGCTGCTGCTGGACGACACGCCGGGGACGGGGGGCATCACCCTCAAGACGTCCGGCGGGCAAAAGATCACGCTCAAGGCCACGGGGGTGGAGATCACGGACGGCATGGGGGCCAAGATCAGCTTCGGCCCGACGGGGATCGCCATCGACAACGGCAAGGGGGGATCGGTGTCGCTGGATGCTCTCAAGGTGTCCGTGAACAACGGCGCGCTGGAGGTGACCTGATGGGGATGGTGCTGCACGCCGGCGCCACCGTGCTGTGCATGCACGGCGGCCAGGCGAGCGCCACGGCGCCGGACGTCCGCGTAAAGGCGGGCGGGCAGCCGGTGGCCACGCAGGCGGCGCCGTGGACGGTGGCGGGGTGCCCGTTCATGACCGGCTCCAATCCGCTGCCGTGCGTGACGGCGCAGTGGATCACGGCCTCCCTGCGGGTCAAGGCCGGCGGCCTCCCCCTCCTCCTGAGCGACAGCCAGGCCGTCTGCGTGCCCAACGGCACCGGCGTGAACGTGGTGATGACGCAGATGCGGGTGAAGGCGATGTGAGGGGACGAGGGCCGAGTGCCAAGTGCCAAGTGCGAAAGTGCGAAAGTGGGGGGATGGATGAGGTGCACGGGAGCGGACATCGCGGCGAAGGCCGGCACGGAGGCCAAAATCCGGCACCGAGCCCGGACGCCGGCATCCGTCCTGAGCGGCTAAAGCCGCCGCTGGGAAAGCGGTAAGCCCTGTCTCGCGCCGAGGCGCGACACGAACAGGGCTTCAACCGCGAAACGGCGCTTTGGTGCACCGGGACAGCCCGCCCTGGGGCAGTCCGCGAAGGCGGACTTCGTGAATTTCCAGCGGCGAATTCATTCGCTCCCTGGTTGCCGGGACCCGCCGGACTCTGCTCCGGTGAGCCGGGATGGCCCGTGCACGGGAGTCCGCGCAGGCGGACTTTGTGTAGTTGTTGCGGCGAATTCATTCGCTCTGCCCTGTTCGGGGACTCTGCTCCGCCCGGGACTCTGCCCCGCCGGGACTTTGCCCTGCCCGGGACTCTGCCCCGCCGGGACTTTGCTCCGCCCGGGACTCTGCCCCGCCGGGACTTTGCCCCGCCCGGGACTCTGCCCCGCCGGGACTTTGCCCCGCCCGGGACTCTGCCCCGCCGGGGACTCTGCCCAGCCGGGACTTTGCCCCGCCGGGAGTTCGCCCGCCGGGAATTCGCGCCGCCGGGAGTCGCGCCGCCGGGAGTTCGCGACGGTGCACCGGATAGCCGGTTAGTAAACCGACGTTCGCAATCGTTTCTGAGCGTTGGTCTCCAATCGAAGCCGCTGTTGCCGTTGCCGTTGACGTTCGCTGTTGCCGTTCGCCGTTGCCGTTCGCAGGTGAAGTCGCAGTTCGCCGTCCGAAGCACCCGCGCCGTTCCTGAACTTTTCCCGGATTGGGCATGATGGACGTCGCCTTTCCCTACCAGGTGGATGCACGCGGCCGCACCGCTGAAGCCGGCCTGGACGCGCACGTGCGCGACCTCATCGAACAGGTGCTGTTCACCGCGCCGGGCGAGCGCGTGAACCGCCCCACGTTCGGCAGCGGCGCGCTGCAGCTGGTGTTCGCCCCCAACAGCGACGCCCTCGCCGCCGCCGTGCAGTTCACCCTGCAGGGCGCCCTGCAGCAGTGGCTGGGCGACGTGGCGCGCGTGGAAGGCGTCGAGGTCGTCAACGACCAGGAGGTGCTGCGCATCACCGTGCAGTACGTGGTGCTGCGCACGCAGGAGCGCCACGTGGCCCAGTACGAACGCGAGGTGGGCCCGTGAGCACCGGCGAGCTGTACTTCTGCTGCGACGAGCGCCGCCGCGCCGCGCTCCGGGCCGGCGCCGTGACGGGGAGCACCCTGAACGGCATCGACTTCCTGGAGGTGGACAGCACCGGCGCGCCCGGCGGCGAGCAGCTGCGCCTGCGCATCACCTTCGTCAACGCGCCGGCGGCCGCCCTGCGCAGCCTCATCGTCCCCGCCGCGCCGCCGTATCGCATCGCCATCGAGGGGGGCGAGCAGGTGCGCGGCATCCGGGTCCAGGACGCGGGGTGGGACGGCGACGTGCTGCGGGTCGACGTGGACCGGCGCGGCGACTTCTCCACCTACACGCTGCGCATCGGCCACGCGGACGGCCGGCCCCTGGCGGGGATGGACGAGCTGCTCTCCGCCGTCGACTTCTCCTTCAAGGTCACCTGCCCCGCCCCCGGCGACTGCGCCCCGGACTGCGACTGCCCGCCGGAGGCGCTGGACGAGCCGGAGATCGACTACCTGGCCAAGGACTACGCCTCGTTCCGGCAATTGATGCTGGACCGCATGGCCCTCGTCCTCCCGGACTGGCGCGAGCGCAGCCCGGCGGACCTGGGGATCACGCTGGTGGAGACGCTGGCGTACGTGGGCGACTACCTGAGCTGGCAGCAGGACGCCGTGGCCACGGAAGCGTACCTGGGCACGGCCCGCCGCCGCGCCTCCGTGCGCCGCCACGCCCGCCTGCTGGACTACCCGATGCACGACGGCTGCAACGCCCGCGCGTGGGTGCAGCTGGAGGTGCGCGACGGCGCCCCCGCGGAGCTCGTGCTGCCGACGGGGACGGAGGTGCTCACCCGGCTGCCGGAGCGGCCGCACGTGCTGCTCCCCGCCAGCCGCGAACGCGAGCAGGCGCTGGCGGAGGGGCCGGAGGTGTTCGAGACGCTGCACCCCGGCCGGCTGCGCGCGGAGCACAACCGCATGCCGTTCTGGACGTGGGGGCAGCGCGCCTGCTGCCTTCCCCGCGGCGCCACCCGCGCCACCCTGGCCGGCCACTATCCCGCGCTCCGCACGGGCGACGTGCTGGTGCTGGAAGAGGTGCTGGGGCCGGAGACGGGCGCCCCGCCGGACGCGGACGCCGGCCACCGCCACGCCGTGCGCCTGACCCGCATCGAGGCCTGGGTGCGCGACGAGGACGGCGCGGAGACGGCCGTCCCCCGCACCGACCCCGTATTCCGCCACCTGCGCGCGCTCGTCCGCCTGGTCCTGGACGCGCCGGACGCGGACCGCCACCTGGCCATGGGCGAGGTGGTGGAGGTGCTGCCGCCCTGGGACGGCGCGCCGGCGGCGGGCGGAAAGCGGACGTGGACGATCCGCGATTCCGCCGGGCGCGAGGGCGCGGTGACGGCGGAGCCGGTCGTGGACGTGGAGCTGTTCGCGCCCCCCATCACCGTGGTGGAGTGGCACCGGGATGATGCGCTGCCCTTCCCCCTCTGCCTGTCCGCCACCACGGACGTGGAGCACGGCGGGCGGCACGTGTCGGACGTGAGCGTGGCGCGCGGCAACGTCGTCTTGGCCGACCACGGGCGGACGTGGTACGACGAGGAACTGGGCACGCCGCCGGCCGGCAATCCCTGGCTGGTGCCCGCGGAGTCGGAGGGATGCGCGTGCGGGGAGGACGACGAGGAGGCGCCGCCGGGGCGCTTTCGTCCCCGGCTGCGGGAAGGGCCGCTGACGCAGGCGACCCGCGTCCGTCGTCCCCCCGGCACCCCACCGGACGAGGACGTGTTCTTCGATGCCACGGCCGGGGCCACGGCGGCCGTCCGTTCCGATCCCGCCCGCGCCCTTCCCGTCCTCTGGGTGCGGGGGGAGAACGCCCTGGCCCCCTGGCGCGCGCGGCGGGACCTGCTGGCCAGCGGCCCCTTTGCCCGCGACGTGGTGGCGGAGGTGGACGACGAGGGGCGCGCGGAGCTGCGTTTTGGCGACGACGTGCTGGGGGAGCGCCCGGAGGCGGAGATCGCCCTCCGCGCCACCTACCGCGTGGGCAACGGCACGCGCGGCAACGTGGGGAACGATGCGCTCGCCCACGTGGTCTCCGCCGTCCCCGGGCTCCCGGGGCGCGTGCTCCGCGTCCGCAATCCCCTCCCCGCGCGGGGCGGGACGGAGCCGGAGGCCGTGGAGCGCGTGCGGCAGGTGGCCCCGTCCGCCTTTCGCCACGTGGCCGAGCGCGCCGTCACCCCCCCGGACTACGCGCGCATGGCGGAGCGGCATCCGCAGGTACAGCGCGCGGAGGCCACCCTGCGCTGGACGGGCTCGTGGCGCACCGTCTTCCTTTCCGTGGACCGCGCCGGCGGGCTTCCCGTGGACGCGCCGTTCGAGGCGGAGCTGCGGCTGCACCTGGAGCGCTACCGCATGGCCGGGCACGACCTGGAGATCGGGGCGCCGCGCTACGTGCCGCTGCAGGTGGAGGTGTTCGCCTGCGTGGAGCCCGGCTACTTCCGCGGCGACGTGGAGCGCGCCCTTCGCGAGGTGCTGGGGAGCCGCGCGTATCCCGACGGGCGCCGCGGCTTCTTCCATCCCGACCGCTTCAGCTTTGGCCAGGGCGTGCACCTGAGCCGCATCTACGCCGCCGTGCAGGGGGTGGCGGGGCTCAGCCGCGTGGAGGTGCGCGTGTTCCAGCGGCAGAACCAGCCGTGGACCAGCGCGCTGGATTCCGGCGAGCTGGTGATGGGGCGGCTGGAGGTGGCCCGCCTGGACGACGATCCCAGCCACCGCGACCGCGGCGAGCTGCGCCTGGACCTCAAGGGGGGACGATGAGCGCCGCGCGCGACGAGAGCCTGCGGGGACTGGACGGGTGCGGCTGCTGCGCCGGCACCGACGCCCGCACGCCCCTGCGGGTGCACAACCGCCCCGGGCTGGCCGCCGTGGCCTACCGCGTGGGCACCCACGCCACCTTTCTGCAGACGTCGCTGGCCGCCCTGAGCGCCGCGGGCGACGCCCCGCCGGACGCCGGCCCCGCCTGGCGCCCGCCCCTGCAGAAGCTCACGGCCCGCGCGGGCGACTTTACCCCCGCGCTGCTGGACGCGTGGGCCGTGGTGGGCGACGTGCTCACCTTCTACAGCGAGCGCATCGCCAACGAAAGCTGGCTGCGCCCCGCCACGGAGCGCCGGTCCATCCTGGAACTGGCGCGCTCCATCGGCTACGAGCTCAACCCGGGCGTGGCCGCGTCCACCCACCTGGCGTTCACGCTGGAAGAGGTGCCCGGCGCGCCGCAGGAGGTCACCCTCGTCCGGGGCACGCGCGCGCAGAGCATCCCGGGGCCGCAGGAAAAGCCGCAGAGCTTCGAGACGGAAGAGGCGCTGCTGGCCCGCCCCGCGTGGAACGCCCTGCGCGCGCGCACCTCCCGTCCGCAGCGGGTGGATGCGGATACCGTCGCGCTCTGGCTGGCCGGCGCGCCCGCGCCCGTCACGCCGGGGGACGCCCTGCTGGTAACGGTGGATGGCGCTCCCCTCTTCCGCACCGTCGTCCAGGTGGCGCCGGATGCGCCCGGCGGACGGTCGCTCATCACGCTGGACGCCGCGCTGGGCCTGCCTGCCTCGGGGGATACGGACGACTGGTCCATTGCCGTCTTTCGCCAGCGCGCCGCCCTCTTTGGCCACAACGCGGGCGACTGGATGCTGCTCAACGACGAGACGCGCAGCCGGTACGAGGGCAACCTTCCCAACGCGACCACGGGAAAGTATCCGGCGCCCACGGAAACGCAGTGGCCGGGTTTCGGGCTCTCAAACGATGGGTCGACCATCGACCTGGATGCCGTCTACCCGCGGCTGCTCCCGGGCTCCCCGGTCGTCCTTCGCGACGCGGACGGCACCAGCCCGCTCATCCTGTGGGCCGCGAGCGTCACGGAGGCCGCGCCGGTGCAGTTCGGCCTGGGCGGCCGGGTGACGCGGGTGGGGCTGGACGCCCCGGCCGACCTGTCGGACTTCGGCCGCCGCACGACGACCGTCCATATCCAGCCGGAGGCGCTGCCCAGGGCCGAGGAGCCCATCCTGGACCCGGTGCCCGACATCCTCCCCGACGCGGACGCTGATCCCATCCGCAAGCGGGAGTTCGAGCTGGCGCGGCGGGTGGAGGCCATGGAGGTGGAGCGCACCGTCATCGTCCGGGGCCGACCCGCCCGCGTGCGGCTACCGGGACGGAGCCGGATGAAGAACCTGGACGGCTCCGACGCGGGACGGGCGGAGCCGGAGACGGTGTTCTCCATCCGCCGCATCTGGTTCCTGGATCCCCCCGCCGTCCGCGACTTTCGCCTGCAGGTGCGCGACCCGCACGGCGTGGAGACGCTCGTGGACGTGGATGCGCAGCACATGGTGATCCTCCCCGCCCTCCCGGACGACGAGGAGATCGCGGAGGTCGCCGTCGTGGAATCGTGGGATGACAAGGATCCGGATCATCCCATCGTCCACCTTCTCGATCCCCTCCGCCACGTGTACGACCGCGCGACCGCCGTGCTGCTGGGCAACGTCGCGTACGCCACGCACGGCGAGTCCGTGGCCGAGCGGCTGGGGAGCGGCGACGGCGCGCGGCCGTTCCAGCGCTTTACCCTCAAGCAGCAGCCGCTCACGCACACGCCGGACGCGTCGCCGGACGGGGGCGCGAGCACGCTGGAGGTGCGCGTGGGCGACCTGCGCTGGACGGAGGTGCCCACGCTGTTCGGGCGCGGGCCGCGTGACCGGGTGTTCGTCACGCGCCGCCAGGACGACGGCGCCACGACGGTGCAGTTCGGCGACGGGTCCGAAGGGGCGCGCCTGCCCACCGGGCGGGAGAACGTCCGGGCGACGTATCGAAAGGGGATCGGCCGCGAGGGGAACGTGCGCGTCCGCCAGCTCTCGCAGCTGCTCACGCGCGAGCTGGGCGTGCGCGACGTGGTCAATCCGCTCCCCGCGACGGGGGGGATGGATCCGCAGGAGCGCGACGACGCACGGCAGAACGCGCCCGTCACCGTGCTCACCCTGGACCGCGTCGTGTCCCTGCGCGACTACGAGGACTTCGCCCGCGCGTTTGCCGGCGTGTCCAGGGCGGAGGGGGTGTGGACGTGGGACGGGCGGCGGCGCGGCGTCTTCCTCACGCTCGCCGGGGCGGACGGCGACGCCCTGCCGGAGGACGGGACGGTGATGCGGAACCTGCTCGCGGCGCTGGCGGACGCGGGCGATCCCTACGTCCCCGTGCGCGCCGCCTCCTACCGCCCCGTGCGCTTCCGGGTGAAGGCGACGCTCCGGCACCATCCCGCCTACCTGGCGGAGGACGTGCTGCGCGCCGCGGAGGCCGCGCTGGCGGTCCGATTCGGCTTCGGGGAGCGGACGTTTGGGCGGCCGGTGTGGCGCGGCGACGTCATCGCCACCCTGCAGAACGTCCCCGGGGTGGAGTCGCTGGACCTGGACCTCCTGTACCGCCATCCGGGCCCCGGCGGCACCGCGCCCGAGCTGGACGCGGACGCGCCGGAGGACGGGCTGGATGCCCGCACGGCGGTGCCCGCCGAGCTGCTGACCATCCACCTGCTCCCCGGCGACCTGGAGGTGGCCCCATGAGCTGGAACGCGGAGCGCCTGTGGCAGCTCATCCCCGCCGTCCACCGCGTCCGTGACGCCACGGAGGGCGGGGGCGCGCTGCGGGCGCTGGTGGAGGTGCTGGCCCGGCAGTCCACCGTGCTGGAGGAAAGCCTGGAGCAGCTCTACGACGACCAGTTCGTGGAGACGGCGGCCCCCTGGGTGCTCCCCTACATCGGCGACCTGCTGGGGATCGAGGGGCTGCCCCCCGCGCCGCTGGCCTCGCGCGCGGAGGTGGCGAACACGCTGGCGTGGCGGCGGCGCAAGGGGACGGCGCACGTGCTGGAGCGCATTGCCCGCGACGTCACGGGGCTGGACGCGCGCGCCGTGGAGTTCTTCGAGCTGCTGGCCGCCACGCAGTGGATGAACCACCTGCGCCCCCAGAACCAGGCGTGGGTCTCCGTCCGCGGCGCCACCCGCCTGGAGCAGCTGAACACGCCCTTCGAGCGGGGGGACGGCGAGCCGGACATCACCCACACGGTGGACGTGCGGCGCATCCGCCGGCGGCGCGGACGCTACAACATCCCCAACGTGGGGATCTTCCTGTGGCGGCTGCGCGCGTACCGGCTGACGGGGGCGCCCGCCGTCCCCCTGCTCCCCGCGGCCGTGGAAGCCTGGCCCGGCCCGGACCCGGCGGATCCCGCGAAGGAGGTGGTCGCCGCCGGCTTCGCATCCGCCGCCACGCAGTGCTACCGCGTCCACCCGCTGGGATGCGACGCGCCGCTGTACCACGCGCCCGTGACGGAGGACGATCCCGCCGGGCTGGCGGGGCCCCTGAACGTTCCCGCGCCCATCTCCCGCCGGCGGATGCGCGAGCGTCTGCGCG
>DATING010001269.1:0-3669 GCA_035474555.1 Longimicrobium sp.
GCACGATCCATCTCACCTCCCCCAGGGGTTTTTGGGGGAGGTCGCGAGGAACGAGCGGGTGGGGGCGCCCGGCGGGAGGTCTGCCCATCCGCCGGGTGTGTGCCCTCCTCTACTCCTCCCGCACCACCCGCCCGTGCAGCATCACCATCCGAACGTTGCGCATGGCGGACACGTTTTCCGTCGGGTCGCCCGTGACGGCGACGAGGTCCGCCAGCAGCCCCGTCCGCACGGAGCCGCGGTCCGGCAGGCGCAGCACGCGCGCGTTCACGGACGTGGCCGCGCGCATCACGTCCAGCGGCCGCATCCCGTACTCCACCATCAGTTCCAGCTCGCGCGCGTTCTCCCCGTGCGCGAACACGCCCGCGTCGCTGCCGAAGCAGATGGTCACCCCCGCCGCCAGCGCCGCCCGCATGCTCGCCCGCTTGGTCACGATGCGCGCCGGCTCCGGGTCCACGCCCGGCCGCCAGCCGCGGTAGCGCGAGATGGCATCCACCGCCGCGATGGTGGGGCACAGCGCCACCCCCTTCTCCGCCATCAGCCGAAAGGTCTCCGGCGTGCCCCCGTCCCCGTGCTCGATGGTGAGGACCCCCGCCAGCACCGAGCGCCGCATCCCCTCCGGCGTGGACGCGTGCGTCACCACGGGCGCGCCGGCGCTGGACGCCACCTCCACGGCCGTCCGCAGCTCCTCCAGCGTGAAGGTGGGCTGCGACACGTTGGCCGGGCCCCAGCGGTAGTCCGCGTACAGCTTCACCCAGTCCGCGCCCCCGCCAATCTGCTCGCGCACCACGCGCCCCAGCTCCGCGCCGTCCGCCTCCTGCGCGCCCCGCGGCGACGGGTGGTCCTGCGCCAGCACTTTGGGTCCGTAGCTCCCCGTCGCGACGATCGCCGGGCCCGAGACCAGCATCCGCGGGCCGGGGATGATCCCCTGCTGCACCGCCTGCTTGAGCCCCACGTCCGCGTACCCCGCGCCCTCGCTCCCCAGGTCGCGCACCGTCGTGATCCCCGCCATAAGCGTATTGCGCGCGTGCACGGTGCCGCGCGCCACGCGCAGCGCCTGCGACTCGCGCAGCACCTGGTCGTCCCACGGCGTCTCGTCGTAGGGGTGCAGCAGGAGGTGCGAGTGCCCCTCGATGAGCCCCGGCAGCAGCGTGGTCCCCGGCAGGTCCATCATCCGCGCGTCCGCTGGCGCCGCGACCGTTGCGGCCGGCCCTGCCGCGGCGATCAGCGAGTCGCGCACGAGCACCACCCAGCCCGTGTGCATCTCCGTCCCGTCGAAGACGCGATCCGGGCGCAGCAGCACGGCGGACGGCACCTGCTGGGCCCGCGCCGGCGCGGCGAGGAACAGTGCAATGGCGAACAGCAAGCGCGTCGTTCGGAGCATGGAATACCGGTGGATGGAGATCAGTGCACGGCGCGGGTGGACGGTGCCGTAAGCGCGATCCGGACCGCGCGGGTAACATGCTGCACGCGGTGGACATACGCCAGCGCGCCAGGACGATGCGGCAGCGCGCCCGGATTGGGGCGGCCCGCTGCACTCCGGTGCAGTGCGGAACGGACGGCATTCGTTCATCCAGACGGTCAAGTGCGGGCGGTGCATCGTCTTACTGATACGCACGCTTGCCGACGGATCGTGGTCCTTTGCTTGCCTTGGTAGGGTGCATCCCTTGAAGCATCCCTGGTTGTACACACCCCCATTGTGAGGCCCCTCGTGCGCCACCTTCGTACCGTCGCCGCAGCTGCTCTCGTGTTCGCCGCCGCCTGCCAGGACAGCGGCACCGGCGTTCGCCCCGAAAAGGCTTCCGTCACCCCGCCCCCCGAGGGATTCGCCGTCCGCGGCGAGGCCCAGACCGGCTGGATCATCGGGCAGGACGGCAAGCCCATGGAAGTGACCTACGAGATCCAGGGCGGCAGCGCCATCTGGGAAGGCGACATCGACCTCGGGCCCGTGGAGTGGATCTCGCGCTCGGCCGAAGAGGCCGTGCAGCGCAAGGGCCGTGGCGGCGCGCGCATGGGCGTGGCCATCGACGGCACCAGCTACCGCTGGCCGGGCGGCATCGTGCCGTACGTGATCCCGTCGAACTTCCCCAGCCCGTCGCGCATCACCAGCGCCATCTCGCACATCGAGGCGAACACCGACGGCGTCGACTTCGTGGTGCGCACCACGCAGGCCGCGTACGTCCAGTTCCAGACCAGCACGGGCTGCAGCAGCAACGTGGGCCGCATCGGCGGGCGCCAGTACGTGAACCTGGCCTCGGGGTGCAGCACCGGCAACACCATCCACGAGCTCCTGCACGCGCTGGGCATGTTCCACGAGCACACCCGCTGCGACCGTGACACGTACGTGATCATCAACACGGCCAACATCCAGAGCGGGTACGGCGGCAACTTCACCAAGCAGTGCACCAACGCGTCGGACTACAGCACGTACGCCGAGGGCAGCATCATGCACTACGGCGCCACGGCGTTCAGCGTCAACGGCCTGCCGACCATCGTGTCGCGCCGCGGCCTGGACAGCCAGATGGGCCAGCGCTCGGGCATGAACAGCACCGACATCAGCACCATCAACACGCTGTACTAGTCGGCAGTGCCGGGTAGGATGTGGGGCGGGCGGGGGACTTCGGTCCTCCGCCCGCTCTTCGTTTGTGAGTGCCAAGTGCCAAGTGCCAAGTGCCAAGTGCCAAGTGCCAAGTGCCAAGTGCCAAGTGACGAGTGCCGCGTGGGAGATCACTTTGCACTTCTCGCTTGGCACTTGGCACTTCCGTCCTTGGGCGTGCCCCTCCGCTGCGCTCCGGGTCGGGCTGCGCGCGCCGTAGGCAACGATACAACTGTTGCCAACGGCGCCGAGCCCCTCCGCACCGGGACAACGGTACTGCTGTTGTCCCGCCGCTCCGGGGTCTCGGCCCTGCGGGCGCGCATCCCTCACGCAACGGCGCCCGGACCGCCGGGTTCGCGCGGGGCCCTCACCCCCCGGCCCCCTCTCCCGTACACCACCTGTCGGCACCCTCGATTGCCTGCCCCGTACGGGAGAGGGGGAGAACGTCGTGTGCACACGTCCCCCCGATTCCGCGCCCTGAACTCCGCCCGCGCCCAACCCCTCCCCCGAAGTTGGGGGAGGGGTCGACGGCCGTCGCGAGGAACGAGCGAAAAGGCCGGCGGGGGAGAGGGCCCCCCGTCGCACCGCGACGTAGTTCTCCCCCTCTCCCGGCGCAGTTTGCCGGGGGAGGGGGCCGGGGGGTGGGGGAAGCGGGGTGGGGGAAGCGGGGGGTGGGGGACACCGTCCCATCCCGCGACGGCGCAACGAGATGCGGGGGCTCCCGCATCCGCCACCGCGATGCGATATTGTTCGCGAGCTCCGCAGTGCAACCTTCCGACGCATACCTCCATGCAGCAGACTCAAGCCGCCATCCCCGGCCTGCGCACCTGTCCCGCGTGCGGTGCGCTCAGCTCCACCCGCTTCTGCGGCGAGTGCGGCCGCGCGCTGGATGCGCCCGCCGCGCCCGCGTCCGAGGGCACGTCGGGGCTGTTGCGCGAAGGCCTGTCCGAGGTGCTGGGCGTGGAAAAGGGCGTCATCCAGACGCTGCGCGACCTGCTCCTCCACCCCGTGCGCGTCATCCAGGCGTACTGGTCGGGCGAGGGCGCGGGGTACGTGCGGCCGTTCCGGATCTACTT
>DATING010001270.1:0-1630 GCA_035474555.1 Longimicrobium sp.
GCGCGGGCGGCCGCGTGCAGGCGCGCGGCGGTAAGGCCGTCCAGGTCCGTGAGGCGCGCGGTGGAGGTGCCGGTCAGCGCGGCGCGGGCCAGGGCGCGCGCGCGGGCTTCCGGCGTCTCCAGCTCCAGCAGGCGCTCGCCCCGGTAGCGGCGCAGGCGCTCGGCGAACACGGGCTCGTCCAGCGGCGCGCGGGCGAACTCGCCCACGGCGGCGGACAGGCGCTCCGCCCACTCCTCGGCCTCGCGCGGGGGCACCACCATCTGCAGGCGCAGCTCGCCCCCGCCCGCGTGCCGCACGACCTCCACCCGCGTGTCGTACACCTGCGGCCGCCGCGGCCCGAACGAGACCTGCTCCACGGCCAGCCGCGCCAGCATCCGCACCGCCTCCTCGTCCGCATCGTTCGCGAACGGGTAGACGGCGGCCACCCACGCCGTGATCGCCTGGTACTGCTGGCGCACGGGCTCCCCGGCCGGCGCGGGCGCGTCCATCTCCGTGACGCGCAGGGGGCCGGGATCCAGGAACGCCTCCACGGTGCGCCCGGCGTTTCGGTCCACGGGGCCCACGATGGCCACGAGCGCGCGGTCCGCCGTAAAGCCCGAGCGCAGGAACGCATCCACCTCACGGACAGTGATCCGTCCCACGGTGCGCGCCGTGCCCACGGCCGGGCGACCCCAGGGGTGGTCCTCGCCGAACACCGCCTGGTCCACCTGGCGGGCCAGGGCGTCCGCCGGGCTGGCCTCGCGCGCCGTCAGCTCGGCGACGGTGGCCGTGCGCTGGCGCACCGTGGCCACGCTGTCCACGGGGTCGCGGAAGAGCGCCACGAGCAGGGTGCGCACGGCCTCCTGCCAGTTGTCCGGCGCGGCGGTGATGGTGAACGAGACGCCGTCCTTGTGCTGGTCCACGTCCAGCTCCGCCGCCAGCGAGTCCAGCACGGGGCGGATCGGCGCCGTGACGGCGCGGGCCGTGAGGTAGGTGATCCCTTCCTTGCCCGCCGCCTCGTCCGCCGGCCCCACGGCGATCAGCACCTCCGCCGCCACCACGGGCGTGCCCGGTTCCGCGCGCACCAGCACGCGCTCCTGCGCCGCGGCGGGCGCGGCCGCCCCCGCCAGCGCGGCCACCAGCGCCAGCGCGGCCGCGCATCCGGCGATCCGGGGGCGGCTCATGAGGCGCGGATGCGCTGGGGGGCCACTTCCACGACGATCGCGTCGAACTCCAGCAGCCGCTCCAGCAGGGCGCGGACGTCCTCTTCCGTCACCGCGTCCACGGCCGCGAAGAAGCGCTGGGCCGAGTCCGCCCCCTCGCCGCGGTCCGCGAACGCGCCCAGCACGTCCGCCATGCGCTCGGGGGTGCGGGCAAAGAGCAGCATCTCGCGGCGCACGCTGGCGGCGGCGTCGCGCACCAGCGCCTCGTCCAGCCCGTCACGCAGTGCCGCCAGCGCGCCCTCCGTCGTGCGCCGGGCCGCCGGCACCAGCGAGTCCGGCGCGGCGACCACCAGGGCCAGCGCCTGCCCGTGGTGCGTCCACCAGTGCTCCACGTCCACCTGCGAGCGGCTCATCCGGCGGCGCAGGTTGTTGCGCAGCAGGCGCGACGCGACCGTGAGCGTGGCGGGGTCCTCGGACGAGGCGTTCCA
>DATING010001271.1:0-3423 GCA_035474555.1 Longimicrobium sp.
CTCCTCTCGCCCCCCGCGCTGTACCGGATGCTGCGCGACGAGCGCATCACCACGCTCTACCAGACGACCGCGCTGCTGAACCAGCTCTCGCGCGAGCTGCCGGACGTATTCGCGCCGTTGCGTGACGTGCTCTTCGGGGGCCAAGCCGTGGACGCGGACAGCGTGCGGCGCCTGCTGAAGGCCGGCGGTCCCGAGCGACTGCTGCACATGTACGGCCCCACGGAGACGACCGCCTGGTGCTCGTGGGAGCAGGTGGAGCACGTCGCGGACGATGCTCTCACCGTCTCCGTCGGGCGCCCCACGGGCAACCAGCGCATCTACCTCCTGGACTCTGCCCTCCAGCCGGTGCCGATCGGCGTGCCCGGCGAGGCGTGGGTGGGCGGCGACGGCGTGGTGCGCGGCTACCTGGATCGCCCGGGGCTGACGGCGGAGCGCTTCGTGCCCGATCCGTTCGCCACGGAGCCGGGGGCGCGGATGTACCGCAGCGGAGACCGGCTGCGGTGGAAGGCGGACGGGCGGCTGGAGTTCATCGGCCGGGTGGACGAGCAGGTGAAGATCCGCGGCTTCCGCATCGAGCCGGGGGAGATCGAGGCCGTGCTCTCGGCGCACGCGCAGGTGCGCGAGGCGCGGGTGATCGTAGGCACGGACGCGTCGGGAGAGAAGCGGCTGGTGGCGTACGTCGTCGGCGCCGTGGAGGCGGATGCGCTGCGCGTGCACCTGCGGGAGAGCCTGCCGGAGTACATGGTGCCGGCCGCGTTCGTGGGGCTGGATGCGCTGCCGCTGACGCCGAACGGCAAGCTGGACATCCGGGCGCTCCCCGCGCCGGAGCTGGGCTCGGCAGCGGGCCAGTCCGTTGCTCCGCGCACGCCTGTGGAGGAGGTGCTGGCGGAGATCTGGGCGGATGTGCTGCGCCTGGAGCGGGTGGGGGTGAACGACAACTTCTTTGAGCTCGGCGGGCACTCGCTGATGGCCATCCGGGTGGTCTCGCGGGTGCGTGCCGTGTTCGGCGAGCTGCCGCTGCGGGCGCTCTTCGAGGGGCCCACGGTGGCGCAGCTGGCTGTTCGCGTGGAAGAGATGCGGCGCGCGGAGCTGCCGGCGCTTCCGCCGGTGGTTCCGACCGAGCGCACGGGTGCGCTGCCGCTCTCCTTCGCGCAGGAGCGGCTCTGGTTCGTCGACCGGCTGGAGCCGGGGAGCGCCACGTACAACATCCCCGCCGCGCTGCGCCTGGCGGGCGCGCCCGATGTCGCGGCGCTGGAGCGCGCGCTGGGCGAGATCGTCCGGCGGCACGAGGCGCTGCGCACCACGTTCATGGAAGTGGACGGCTCGCCGGTGCAGGTGATCGCGCCCTTCAACGGGTTCACGCTGCCGGTGGAGGACCTGTCGGCGCTGAGCGATGCGGATCGCGAGGCGGCGGTCCGGCACCGCGCCGATGAGGAGGCGGCGCGGCCGTTCGACCTCTCGGCGGGACCGCTCTTCCGCGCCTCGCTGCTGCGTTTGGGCCCGGACGACCACGTGCTGCAGCTCGGGATGCACCACGTCGTCAGCGACGGGTGGAGCATGGGCGTGTTCTTCCGCGAGCTTTCCGCGCTGTACGAGGCGTATCGCGAGGGGCGTGAGTCGCCGCTGCCCGAGCTGCCGGTGCAGTACGCCGATTACGCGGTGTGGCAGCGCGAGCAGCTGGAGGGCGAGGCCCTGGACCGGCAGCTGTCGTACTGGCGGGAGCGCCTGTCCGGCGCGCCGGAGCTGCTGGAGCTGCCCACGGACCGTCCCCGCCCGGCGGTGCAGACGTACCGGGGCGCGTCGGTGCCGGTGGAGCTCTCCCCCGAGCTGCTGGAGCAGTTGCAGGCGCTGGGGCGGAGCGAAGGGGCGACGCTGTACATGACGCTGCTGTCTGCCTTCCAGGTGCTCCTCTCGAAGTACGGCGGGGGCGAGGACATCGTCGTCGGCAGCCCCATTGCCGGCCGCGCGCGCCGGGAGGTGGAGGAGCTGATCGGCTTCTTCGTCAACACGCTGGTACTGCGGACCGACCTCTCGGGAGATCCGACCTTCCGCGAGACGCTGCGGCGGGTGCGGGAAGTGACGCTGGGAGCGTACGAGCACCAGGAGGTGCCGTTCGAGAAGCTGGTGGCCGAGCTTCAGCCGGAGCGCAGCCTGAGCCACTCGCCGCTCTTCCAGGTGTCGTTCACCGTGCAGAACGCCGGGGGCGGGAGCGGCTCCCTTCTCCCGGGGCTGGGCGTGAGCGGGGTAGACGCGGCCACGGAGATCGCGAAGTTCGATCTTTCCCTGACGCTCGCGGCGACCCCCCAGGGCCTGCTTGGCGGGCTGAACTACAACACCGACCTCTTCGAGCGCGATACGATCGAGCGGATGCTCGGCCATCTGGCGCGGGTGCTGGAGCAGGTCGCCGCCGATGCGGACGTGCGCCTCTCGCGCCTGGCGCTCGCCGGGCCGGAGGAGCGTGCGCAGGTCGTCGGGGAGTGGAACCGGACGGAGCGCCCGTACCCGCGGAACGTGTGCGTCCACGAGCTGTTCGAAGCGCAGGTGCGGGAGCGGCCGGATGCCGTCGCGCTGGTCTGGGGCGATGAGTCGCTGACGTACCGCGAGCTGGACGCGCGGGCGAACCAGTTGGCGAATCACCTCGTCCGGCTGGGCGTGGGCCCGGATGCGCGGGTGGGCGTGCTGCTGGAGCGGAGCGCGGAGCTGATCGTCTCGATCCTCGCCGTGCTGAAGGCGGGCGGCTGCTACGTCCCGCTGGACCCGGGCTATCCCGCCGAGCGGCTGCGCCTGATGCTCGCCGACAGCAGCGTTCGCGTGCTGCTCAGCCGCGGCGACGTGGTGGGGGCGGTGGATACGGGCGATCTGGACGTCATCCACCTGGACCAGGCGGCCGACGCGCTCGCGTCGGAATCGATCGAAGCGCCTCGCAGCGGTGCGACGGCGGAGAACCTGGCGTACATCGTCTACACGAGCGGGAGCACGGGCAAGCCCAAGGGCGTGATGGTCGCCCATCGGCACGTCGTGCAACTCGTCGTCGAGACCGACTACGTGCGGTTCCGCCCGGGCGACCGCGTGGCGCAGGCGTCCAACGCGAGCTTTGACGCGCTGACGTTCGAGGCCTGGGGTGCGTTCATGAATGGCGCAACCCTGGTCGGAATTCCCCGTGACGTGCTCCTCTCGCCCCCCGCGCTGTACCGGATGCTGCGCGACGAGCGCATCACCACGCTCTACCAGACGACCGCGCTGCTGAACCAGCTCTCGCGCGAGCTGCCCGACGTGTTCGCGCCGCTGCGCGACGTGCTCTTCGGGGGCCAGGCCGTGGACGCCGACAGCGTGCGCCGCGTGCTGAAGGCGGGCGGGCCCGAGCGCCTGCTGCACATGTACGGTCCCACCGAGACGACCGCCTGGTGCTCGTGGGAGCCGGTG
>DATING010001272.1:0-5430 GCA_035474555.1 Longimicrobium sp.
CTTCGAGCTGGGCGGGCACTCGCTGCTGGCCACCCGGGTGGTGTCGCGGGTGCGCGAGCTGTTCGGCGTGGAGCTGCCGCTGCGGGCGCTCTTCGAGGGACCCACGGTGGCGGAGATGGCCGGGCGCGTGGAGGAGATGCGCCGCGCGGAGCTGCCGGCGGTGGTGCCGACCGGGCGCACGGGGGCGCTGCCGCTCTCCTTTGCGCAGGAGCGGCTCTGGTTCCTGGACCGGCTGGAGCCGGGGAGCGCCACCTACAACCTCCCCTTCGCCCGGCGCCTGCGCGGCGCGCTGGACGTGGGCGCGCTGGAGCGCGCGCTGGGCGAGATCGTCCGCAGGCACGAGTCGCTGCGGACCGTCTTCGCCGAGGTGGATGGCTCGCCGGTGCAGGTGGTGGCGCCCGTCGGCGCCTTCGTCCTGCCGGTGGAGGACCTGTCGGGCCTGAGCGAGGCGGATCGCGAGTCGGCGGTCCGGCGCCGGGCCGGCGAAGAGGCGGTCCGGCCGTTCGACCTTTCGGCCGGACCGCTTTTCCGCGCGGCGCTGCTGCGGGTGGACGAGGAAGACCACGTGCTGCTGCTCTCTCTGCACCACGTCGTCAGCGACGGGTGGAGCATGGGGGTGCTCTTTCGCGAGCTGTCGGCGCTCTACGCGGCGTACCGCGAAGGGCGGGAGTCGCCGCTCCCCGAGCTGCCGGTGCAGTACGCCGACTACGCGGTGTGGCAGCGCGAGCAGCTGGAGGGCGAGGTGCTGGACCGGCAGCTGGCGTACTGGGCGGAGCAGCTGGCGGGTGCGCCGGAGCTGCTGGAGCTGCCCACCGACCACCCCCGCCCGCCGGTGCGGACGTACCGGGGCGCGACGGTCCCGGTGAATCTGTCCCGCGAGCTGCTGGAGCGCGTGCAGGCGGTGGGGAGGAGCGAGGGCGCGACGCTGTACATGACGCTGCTCGGCGCCTTCCAGGTGCTGCTCTCGAAGTACAGCGGGAGCGAGGACGTGGTGGTGGGCAGCCCCATCGCCGGACGCACGCGCCGCGAGGTGGAGGAGCTGATCGGCTTCTTCGTCAACACCCTGGTGCTGCGCACGGACCTTTCCGGCGACCCGGGTTTTCGCGAGACCCTGCGGCGGGTGCGGGAAGTCACGCTGGGCGCGTACGAGAACCAGGAGGTTCCCTTCGAGAAGCTGGTGGCCGAGCTGCAGCCGGAGCGCAGCCTGAGCCACTCGCCCCTCTTCCAGGTGATGTTCACGCTGCAGAACGCCGGCGGCGGGGAAGGCGCGCTTCCGGGGCTGCGTGTGAGCGACGTAGACGCGGAGCTCGCGAGCGCCAGGTTCGACCTTGCCCTGGAGCTGGCGGTGACCTCGCACGGACTGCGGGGAAGACTGACCTGCGACGCCGGCCTGTTCGAGCCCGACACCATCGAACGCATGGCCGGGCACCTGGAACGGGTGCTGGAGCAGGTCGCCGCCGGCGCGGACGTGCGGCTTTCGCGGCTGGAGCTGCTCGGCGAGGCGGAGCGTGCGCGGGTGCTGGAGGCGTGGAACCGGACCGACGCGGAATATGCGGCGGACCAGTGCATCCACGCGCTGTTCGAGGCGCAGGCGGCGCGGACGCCCACGGCGGTCGCGGTGACGCACGGCACCGAATCCGTCACCTATGCGGAGCTGGACGCGCGGGCCAACCGCCTGGCGCGGTACCTGGCCGGCCTGGGCGCCGGGCCCGAGACGCGGGTGGGCATCTGCCTGGAGCGCTCGGTGGAGATGGTGGTCGCCATGCTCGCCGTGCTCAAGGCCGGTGCCGCCTATCTCCCCCTGGACCCGTCGTACCCGGCGGACCGGCTGGCGTACATGCTGGAGGACTCCGGCGCGCCGCTGCTGGTGACGCAGTCCTCGCTGCGCACCCTCCTGCCGGCCGGCGGCGTCAGGGTCGTCCCGGTGGATGCAGACGCGTCGGCCATTGCCCTGGAGCCGGCGAGCGCCCCGCGGACGGCGGTGGATTCCGCCAGCGTGGCGTACGTCATCTACACCTCCGGCTCCACGGGCACGCCCAAGGGCGTGCAGGTCACGCACGGCAACGCTGTCAGCTTCTTCGCGGGGATGGATGCGCGCGTCGGGGGGCCGGTCCCCGGAACCTGGCTGGCGGTGACCCGCATCAGCTTCGACATCCACGTGCTGGAGCTGCTCTGGACCCTGGCCCGCGGCTTTCACGTCGTCGTCCAGCCGGAGCCGGACCGGGCGCGCGACGGCGAGAGCATCGCCGAGCAGATCCGCCGGCACGGCGTCACCCACCTGCAGTGCACCCCCTCGCTGGCGGGAATGCTGATCGCGGAGAGCGGCATCGAGTCCGTCGCGGGGCTGGAGCGCCTGCTGCTGGGCGGCGAGGCGCTGCCGGCGGAGCTGGCCGCGCGGATCACCGGCGTTCTTCCCGGCGGTCTCATCAACCTGTACGGCCCGACGGAGACCACCGTCTGGTCCGCCACGCACGCCGTGCAGGCGGACGGGCCCGTGCGCATTGGACGCCCCATCGCCAACGCACGCGTCTACATCCTGGACGGCGCGATGCGGCCCCATCCGGCCGGGGTGCCGGGCGAGCTGTTCATCGGCGGCCCGGGCGTGACCCGCGGCTACCACCGCCGCCCCGCGCTGACGGCGGAGCGCTTCGTTCCCGATCCGTTCGGCGCCGCGCCCGGCGCGCGGCTGTACCGCACGGGCGACCGCGCGCGGTGGACGGCGGCGGGCGAGCTGGAGTACCTGGGCCGCTTCGACCACCAGGTAAAGGTCCGCGGCTTCCGTATCGAGCCGGGCGAGATCGAGGCCGCGCTGCGCCAGGCGCCCGGCGTCAGGGACTGCGCCGTCGTCGTGCGCGAGGACGCGCCGGGCGACCGGCGGCTGGCGGCGTACATCGTGGGTGAAGCCGGGGCGGAGGCGCTGCGCGGCCACACGCGGCGGAGCCTGCCGGAGTACATGGTCCCGTCCGTGTTCGTCTTCCTGGACGCGCTCCCGCTGACGCCCAACGGCAAGGTGGACCGCAAGGCGCTGCCTGTACCGGAGCTCGCGCCGGCGGAGGAGCGGTACGTGGCGCCGCGCACGCCCGTGGAGGAGGTGCTGGCGGGGATCTGGGCCCAGGTGCTGCGCCTGGAGCGCGTGGGCGCGGAGGAACGGTTCTTTGACCTGGGCGGGCACTCGCTCCTGGCGACGCGGGTGCTGTCGCGGGTCCGCGAGCTGCTCGGCGTGGAGCTGCCGCTGCGGGCGCTCTTCGAGGGTCCGACGGTGGCGGAGCTGGCCGTGCGCGTGGAGGAGATGCGCCGCGCGGGGCTCCCGGTGCTGCCGCCGGTGGTGCCGGTCGCGCGCACGGGAGCGCTGCCGCTGTCCTTTGCGCAGGAGCGGCTCTGGTTCATCGACCGGCTGGAGCCGGGGAGCGCCGACTACAACATCTCCCGGGCATGGCGCCTGGGGGGTGTGCTGGACGGGGCGGCGCTGGAGCGGAGCCTGGGCGAGATCGTCCGCAGGCACGAGTCGCTGCGGACGGTCTTCGCCGAGGTGGACGGCGCGCCGGTGCAGACCATCGCGCCCTTCGGCGCCTTTGCCCTGCCGGTGGAGGACCTGTCAGCGCTGGGCGAGGCGGACCGCGAGGCGGCCGTCCGGCGACGTGCCGGCGAGGAGGCGCGGCGGCCGTTCGACCTCGCGGCGGGGCCGCTCTTCCGTGCCGTGCTGCTGCGGCTGGGCGGGGACGACCACGTGCTGCTGCTCTCCCTGCATCACGTCGTCAGCGACGGGTGGAGCATGGGGGTGTTCTTCCGCGAGCTCTCCGCGCTGTACGAGGCGTACCGCGCAGGGTGTGAGTCGCCGCTCGCGGAGCTGGCGGTGCAGTACGCCGACTTCGCGGTGTGGCAGCGCGAGCAGCTGGCGGGGGAGACTCTGGACCGGCAGCTGGCGTACTGGCGGGAGCAGCTGTCGGGCGCGCCGGAGCTGCTGGAGCTGCCGGCGGACCATCCGCGCCCGCCGGTGCAGGGGTACCGGGGGGCGTCGGTCCCGGTGTCGCTTTCCCTCGCGCTGCTGGAGCGGCTGCAGGCGCTGGGGCGGCGGGAGGGCGCGACGCTGTACATGACGCTGCTGTCTGCCTTCCAGGTGCTGCTCTCGAAGTACGCCGGGAGCGAGGACGTCGTCGTGGGTAGCCCGATCGCCGGGCGGACGCGGACGGAGATCGAGGAGCTGATCGGCTTCTTCGTCAACACCCTGGTGCTGCGGACCGACCTCTCGGGCGACGCCTCCTTTCGCGAGGTCGTGCGGCGGGTGCGGGAGGTGACGCTGGGCGCGTACGCGCACCAGGAGGTGCCCTTCGAGAAGCTGGTGGCGGAGCTGCAGCCGGAGCGCAGCCTGAGCCACGCGCCGCTCTTCCAGGTGATGTTCGTGCTGCAGGACGCCGGGGGCGGGGGAGGCGGTCTGCCGGGGCTGGAGGTGAGCGACGTCGGAGCGGCCATGGAGATCGCCCGGTTCGATCTCACCCTGGAGCTCGCGGCGACCCCTCGGGGCCTGCGCGGGGGACTGAACTACAGCACGGACCTCTTCGAGCGCGGCACGGCCGAGCGGATGCTCGGCCACCTGGCGCGGGTGCTGGAGCAGGTCGCCGCGGACGCGGACGTGCGGCTCTCGCAGCTGGAGCTGCTCTCGGCGGAGGAACGCGGCCTGGTGGTGGAGGCGTGGAACCGGACAGCGGCCGAGTATCCGGCGGACCGGTGCATCCACGAGCTGTTCGAAGCCCAGGTGGCGCGGGCGCCGGACGCGACCGCGATCCGCTTCGCCGGCGTGGCGCTCACCTACGCCAGGCTGGACCACGCCGCCAACCGGCTGGCGAACCACCTGCGGCGCCGCGGCGTTCGCCCGGAAACCCGCGTGGGCATCTGCCTGGAGCGCGGCCCAGAGCTGGTCGTGGCCATGCTGGCCGTGCTCAAGGCCGGCGGCGCCTACGTGCCGCTGGACCCGGCGTACCCGGCCGAGCGGCTGGCCTTCATGCTCGCCGACTCCGGCGCCCCGCTCCTGCTCACCCGCCTGCCGCTACCGGAGGGGCTTTCGCCCCAGGCCGCCGAGGTCGTCTGCCTGGACGCCGACCGGGAGCGCATCGAGTCGGAGAGCGCGCAGGCGCCCGCCGCCGGCGTGCTCCCCCAGAACCTGGCGTACGTCATCTACACCTCCGGCTCCACCGGCCGCCCCAAGGGAGTGCTGGTGCCGCACCGGGGGCTCGCCAACGTGGCCCGGGCGCACGCGCGCGACCTCGGCGTGGAGGCCCGGGACCGGGTGCTCCAGTTCGCCTCGCCCAGCTTTGACGCGTCGGTGTTCGAGATGGTGATGGCGCTGGCCGCCGGCGCCACGCTGGTGCCGGGGACGCGCGAGACCCTGGCCCCGGGACCCGACCTCCTCCGCCTCCTCCACGACGAGGAGGT
>DATING010001273.1:0-1883 GCA_035474555.1 Longimicrobium sp.
CTCGTTCCTCGCGGAGAGGGGGAGAACTTCGCCTTCTACCGGAGGCCTGCCATCGGGCACGGACTGGGGTGTATACCCTCTCCCGCGCAGTTTGCGGGAGGGGGTGGACGAGCCTAAGCGAGGCCGGGGGAGGGCCACCCTCCGCGGCCGCTGTCGGAATCCGCTCGATGGCGTTAAATTGTTGCAGCAGAATACCTTAGCCGGTGATGCTCCGTCCGCCGAATCACGCGAGCTGGCGCGTGGTTGCGGCGGATGCGTTTTTCATCCATTTCTGCCGTGATCCGCACCGCGGGTGTGCGGGAGCGCGGCAGCTCGTCGTTGGGGAGATGCGTTTCGGCGCATCCGTTCTCGCCCGTGAGAACGACGCGTGACAGGCCGGTGACTGTGCATAACCGAACGCTAATCCAACGTTTGTGCGGGTGAGCGGGTCTCACCAGTGTTGGCGCGATGATTGGATTTTCGGGCCCGATTGCTAGATTTCTTAGCACGGGCTGGCGGAGTGAAACCGGACGGTGGCGCCCGCCGTAGGCTCGCGGGCCGGCAGACGGATGAAACGGCGGACAACCATTCCGCCATCCGCCGCGTCTGACCCGCTGTCCGAGAGGCGCTCGAGCGGCTCCGGCGCGACGCAGGACCCCGGGCAACCGGGCGTACGACCATTTCGATCGATTCAGACCACCTGTACGGATACGCATCGTCCTATGAACGTCCTCCGCACGACCCTGGCAGCCGCGCTGGCCTTGGCCCTGACGAGTCCGGCCGTGGCGCAGAACCCCGGCGGCCCGCCGGCCGGACCCCGTCCCGGGGGACCGGGCGGGCCCGGCGCACCCGGCGCGCAGCAGGGGGGCACGGTGCGCGGCACCGTCCTGAACCCCGACGGGGCACCGGTGGCATCCGCCCAGGTGGCCGTGTGGAGCGCGGCGGACAGCACGCTGGTCACGGGCGCCGTGTCGCGTGCGGACGGCAGCTTCCGCATCGACGGGCTGCGGCCGGGGCGCTACTACCTCAAGGTGAGCTCGCTGGGCTTCAGCACGGCCACCACGGCCGTCGTCGCCGTCTCCCCGCAGGCGCCCATGGCCGACGTGGGCACGGTGCGGCTGGCGGCGGGCGTGCTGCAGCTGGAAGGGCTCACCGTGACGGCCGAGGCGGCGCCCGCGGGCTTCGCGCCGGACCGCAACACCTACAGCACGCGCGACATGCCCGCCACGCAGGGGGGCAACGCGACGGACGTGCTGCGCAACGTCCCCTCCGTGGAGGTGGACCAGGACGGCAAGGTGAGCCTGCGCGGCAACCAGAACGTGGCCGTGCAGATCAACGGCCGCCCCAGCCCCATGACGGGCGACCAGCTGGGCAACTTCCTGCAGCAGCTGCCGGCCAACCTGGTGGACCGGGTGGAGGTCATTCCCAACCCCTCCGCGCGGTACGAGCCGGAAGGGATGGCCGGCATCGTCAACATCGTCCTCAAGCAGAACGCCGACCTGGGGCTGTCCGGCGGCTTCATCGCTGGCGTAGGCAGGGGCTCGGGCGGGCACTACAACGGCAGCGGCAACCTGGGTTGGCAGGCCGGCCCGCTGACGCTGTACGGCAGCTACGGCATTCGCAACGAGGAGCGGCAGAACACGGGGCTCAACTACCTGGAGCGCTACGCCACGGCCGGCGGCGCCCCCGTCCTGTTCCTGGACCAGGACATCGACGGGCGGTTCGACATGATGTCGCACCTGTTCAACGGCAGCGCCGACTACAAGCTCAGCGAGCAGAACGTGCTCTCCGCCACGGCGATGGCCAGCCGCGGCGCGTTCGAGAACAGCAACCTGAACAGCTACGCGGAGCGCGACGGCAGCAACACCGTGGTGCGCCGCTACGTGGGCGAGAACCTGATCGAG
>DATING010001274.1:0-2051 GCA_035474555.1 Longimicrobium sp.
GCGGACGCGGCGGTACATGGCCGTCGTGTGGCTGGGATGCCTGGCGCTCGAGGCCGTGGTCCTGGTGCTGGCGAACCGCACCAACAACTCGTGGTTCCTGGTGCTGGCGGCCGCGCTGCTCATCATCCCCATCGCGGCGATGGACGCGACCTGGCGCTGGTTCAGCCGGGAGCCGCGCAAACGGTGGAAGCGCCACGACCTGGAGGGGGGCCTCCCGTCGGATGGCCCGTACGCGGGCGCGGCGCCCCCATCAGCCCCCCGCGACGCCGTTCCCGCGTCCGTCTCGCCCCTCGCCGCGCCGCCGGCCTCGTAGCCAGCCGCACCCGGGGCGTGGACGGTCCGCCGTCTACCGCTCGGCGGGGTGGAGGGTGAAGGACGCGACGACCCGCTCCCACAGCGCACGATTGGCGCGGTACTCGGCGTCGGGGGCGGCGATGACGATGCCGTAGAACACGGCGTCCTGCACCGTCCCCCATCCCTCCGATTCCGAGATCTCCCCGTCTCTCCGGGTGATCTCGTTCAGGTACCCCGCGCGCAATCCTCCCAGCGTGCGGATCTCCCGCATCTGCCCCACCGTCTCGACGCCCGGCAGCGCCGTGGCCAACGCCGAGGCCAGCGCCACCAGCCCGCTGTCCGTACGCTGCGTGCGCGACACCATGAAGCGCGCGCCGTCCTCGTCTCCCGCATCGCGGCGCAGCTCCCCGACCTCGCGCGGGGTGGGCGCGCGGCCCAGCACCAGCTCCGCCGCAAACGCCCAGAACTCCGCCGTATCGGCCGCCGTGACGGACTCCCAGAGCTGGTCGGCGGCCTGCACGCGCACGCGGGCCGCGCCCCGTTCGGCCATCAGCTGCACGTTCCACCCCTGCGACTGCCGCACCGTGAAGCCCGCTGGGAGCGACACGGAAAAGCGCACCCGCGCCCTGGGTCCGCTCCCGGCGCAGTCCCAGCGCACGAGTTCGGACTCCGACGCCTGGGACGCGCGGACGCACGGGGTGGAATCCGGCGCCTGGGCCCGCGCCGGAAGCGCGACGCAGAGCGCCAGGAGCAGGAGGAAGGCGGCGCGCGCGCGCGTCATCATGCGAACCATGGATGGTTGGGGAGGATGCGGATCGTCCGCCGTCAGGGTTCCGGGGGCGGCGCGGAGTCGTCCCGCTCGGTCCCGAGCCGCAGCGACGCCTCCACCTGCACCAGGGACGGCCAGGCGCTGCGGAACGCCTCTTCCGGCGCGGCGAAGCTGACGATGAACACCGTGGCGTCGTGCACGGTCACGGTCGTGGTGATGCGCCAGGTGTGGCCGCCCGTCTCGTAGGTCTCGTCCAAGAAGCCGGCGGGCCGGCGGGCCAGCGTGCGCACGTCCGCGTACTGGTGCAGCACCCGGGTCCCCTCGTGCGTTACGGAACGGCCGCGGACCAGGGCCAGCAGCGCGGAGTCCGCCTGCTGGGCCCGGGTGACGGCGCGCCGCGCGCCCGCCATGTCTCCCGCCAGCGACTGGAACGCCTCCACGTCCGCGAGGCCGGGCTCGGCCCCGAGGTGCAGCCGGGTGGCGCGCATCCAGAACCCCAGGGAGTCGGCGCGGGTGCGGGGCGCGTGCAGCTGGTCCTGCGCGGTGACGAAGGCTCCCATCCCCTCTCCCTGGGCCGTGATCAGCAGCTCGATGCCGTCCGGGGGCGTGACCTCCCATCCCACGGGAAAGGCCAGCGCCAGGCGGACGGCCGCGTCGTACCCCGCGCCGGTGCACGTCCAGTACACCAGCAAGTCCGCGTCCGGCTGCTCTGCCGCGGGGGCGCACGTGCCGGCGGATTCCTCCTGCGCCCGCAGCGGCGCGGCGCCGGCCGGCAGCGCGGCGGCGACGAGGGCCAGGGCGCCGAGCAGGCGGGGAATGCGTGCTACCATCGTTCCGTCCGTGGGTAAAAGGACGCCAGCACCCGCTCCCAGAGCGGAAGCAGCGCGGCGTGCCCGCCTTCGGGCGCGTTCAGGGAAATGGCGAAGATGGCCCCGTCGCGCATGGTGACGTACGAGATCATGCGCCACTACCCCCCCCCCCCCCCCCA
>DATING010001275.1:0-3215 GCA_035474555.1 Longimicrobium sp.
TCCGCCGCCAGCACGCGCCCCTTGCCGTCCTTCTTGGGGAGCAGGCGCTGCGAGACCACCGCCTGCAGCTGCTCGGCGAGCCGAAGGCGCACGACCTTCTGCTCCTCCGGCGGAAAGGTGGCCACCAGGCGCGAGACCGTGGCCGCCGCGTCGCGCGTGTGCACCGTGCTGATGACCAGGTGGCCCGTCTCCGCCGACTTGAGGGCGATGTCGATGGATTCCGTGTCGCGCATCTCGCCGATCAGGATCACGTCCGGGTCCTGCCGCAGCGCCGCGCGAAGCCCCACACGGAAGTCGTCCGTATCGATGCCCACCTCGCGCTGCGTGATGGAGCAGTTCACGTCGCGGTGCAGGAACTCGATGGGGTTCTCCAGCGTGACCACGTGCCGGCGCATGTTCTGGTTCATGAACCCGATCATGGCCGCCTGCGTGCTGCTCTTGCCCGAGCCCGTGACGCCCGTGACCAGGATGAGGCCGCGCTCCAGCGCCGCGATGTCCTGCACCACCGGCGGCAGCCCCAGCAGCTCGAAGGTGGGGATCTCGAACGGGATCACCCGCATGACGATCATGAAGCTGCCGCGCTGGCGCAGGATGTTCACGCGGAACCGCCCCACCCCCGCCAGCCCCCACGAGCAGTCGTAGTCCTGGATCTCGTCGATCCGGGCGCGGTCGCGTTCGTGCGGAATGAGCTTGAGGGCGATGGCGCGCGTCTGCTCCGGCGTGAGCCGCTGCTTGGTGAGCTGGATGAGCTGGCCATTGATGCGGGCACGGAACACGTCGCCCGCCTTGATGTGCAGGTCGCTGGCTCCGCGCTGCACGGCGGCCTGGATGATGTTTTCCACCTTCTAGTATCCCGCTTGCTTGTCGACGGTGTTCAGCAGGGGCTCCCCGGCCGCGTACCGCCGCAGGTTTTGAATGATCAGGTCCGTCTGGCGCCGCCAGAAGCGATGGGAGGCACCGGAAACATGGGGGAGCACCAGCACGTTGGGAAGGGCCCAAAGGGGCGAATCCGCCGGCAGCGGCTCATGGCCAAAGACGTCCAGCCCCGCCCCCCGCAGCCGTCCGTCCCGCAGCGCATCCGTCAGCGCCTCCTCGTCGATCACGCCGCCGCGTGCCACGTTCACCACCACGGCGCCGGGCGGCAGCATCGCCAGCTCGCGCGCGCCGATCATCGCCCTGGTCGCGTCCGTCTGCGGCACGGCGATCACCAGGACGTCGCTCCGCGGGAGGATGCGATGCAGTGCATCCGCCCCGCTCAGCACCTCCACGCCCTCCGGCCCGTCCGTGCCGCTGCGCCGGGTGGCAACGACGCGCATCCCCAGCGCCACGCCCCGCCGCGCCACCGCCCGCCCGATGCCGCCCAATCCCACGATTCCCAGCGTGCACTCCGACAATTCGCGGACGGGCGTGTCTTCCGCGTCGAAGGGCTCCTTGTCCCAGCGCGCCTGCGCCTGCGCCCGCACGGCGAAGTCGATCCCCCGCGCGAAGTGCAGGATCATCGCGAGGACCGTGTCCGCCATGGGCTCCGCGTAGATCCCCGCCGAGTTGGTCAGCACCACGTCCGACGCGCGCATGGCCTCGTGCAGCGAGCCGCCGACGCCGGCGGAGCCCGTATGCGCCCAGCGCAGCCGTCCGTCCGGCCCCGCCGTTGCGGCCTCGAACAGGTCCGCCGGCACCCCGAAGCCCACGTAGACCTCCGCCCCGCGCACCGCCTGCCGCGCCGCCTGCGCCCCCGGCGAGTCTCCCCCGCCGTCGCCCTGGCCGTCCGCGGGCTCCGCGACGTCCGTCAGTTCCCAGCCGTCCGGGAGCGCCGCGCGGATCTCGTCCACGGCCCAGTCGGGGATGGAGTACAGCGGCCGCTGCTCGCGGAGGTTGAGCACGAGGCGGCGGGTGGCGTCGGACACGGGCGCGGCGCGGGTCGGGAGCTTCGGGATGGAGTGTGGATACAGTATACCACATCCGGCCCCGCAGGCGTACCCCGTGCGGTCGCGTGATACAGACGCTGGGAGCAGGCTCGGAGTCACGGAACATCGTCGTGCTTGAGACCTGAGCCCTCCACAGGAGCCCGGAGGAAGCCGGGCTCGCGCGGGAAGTGAGCGGGTAAACCCGCCGCTGGGACAACCATAAGCCCCGTCTCGGCTCGCTGCGCTCGCCGAACGGGGCTTCAACGGCTCGAACGGCGACAGCCGTTCCACGTCCGCCGCGGGGAACTCCGCGACTTGGACGGTCCTCCCCCGTGCAGTCCGCGCAGGCGGACTTCGTGTCGTTGTTGCGGCGAATTCATTCGCTCTGCCCCTCGCCCGCGCCGGAACCGCGCCCCCGCGACGAAAACCCCGTCGAAGTCTATACCCTCTCCCACGCAGTTTGTGGGAGAGGGTGGGTGAGGTTTACGAACCCGGGTGAGGGCCCGTCCGATTCCGCGCACGGAATCCCATCCCCGCACACCGCCGCGCCCCCGCGATTCCCGCCCGCATCTGGCAAATCGTTGCCGGCAAAGCGGATGAACTACCGTCCGCACCGGGCACAATCCGTGTCTTACAGGCGGGCCGTACGGCGACGCTCCGGGGCTGAAACCCGGACAGCGGACACGCCGTAGCGGTGGGAGCGTGACGGAACCGGAGGTTGTCCTCCCGATGCCGGCCGCCGCGCCCCCGCCTCATCCGAACGCCCTCCTGGAGTTCTCTTATGAGACGCCTTCTCCTTGCCGTCGCCGCCCTGACCGCTTTCAGCGGTGCAGCCTCAATCCAAGCCCAGGCCCCCGGACAGCGCCCGCCGGGGCAGCAGCCCCCCGCCGCCGGCCCCGGCGAGATCCACGGGACCGTGATCGACGCGGAAAGCAGCGCGCCCGTCGCCTCCGCCAGCGTGGAGGTGTGGAGCACGGCCGACTCCGCCCTGGTCGCCGGCGCCATCGCCCGGCCTGACGGATCGTTCCGCATCCAGGGGCTGCGCCCCGGCACCTACCTGCTCCGCGTGAGCATGATGGGATACGGCCCGCAGCGCACGGCCCCGCTCACCATCGCCGCCGCGTCGCCGCGGGCCAACGCGGGGAGCATCGGGCTGTCGCGCCGCGCGGTCACCCTCGCCGCCGTGGAGGTCACGGCCGAGGCCTCCGCGATCTCCATCGCCCCGGATCGCAACACCTACTCCGCGCGCGAGGTCGCCCCCGCCGCCACCAACGCCAGCGAGGTGCTGGAAGGCGTCCCCTCCGTGCAGGT
>DATING010001276.1:0-3890 GCA_035474555.1 Longimicrobium sp.
AACGCACTAACGCACTAACGCACTAACGCACTAACGCACTAACGCACTAACGCACTAACGCACTTCCGTACTGCCGTCACGCTTCCTTCTTCCGGCGCGGCTCGGCGGCCAGGATGAGCAGCGGGGGCACGTTGTCCGTCACGCACTCCGGCGTCACCACCACCTCGCGCACGTCCTCGCGCGACGGGATGTCGAACATGATGTCGCGCATCAGCGACTCGATCACGGCGCGCAGGCCGCGGGCGCCCGTGCCCCGCTCGATGGCCAGCCGCGCGATGGCCCGGATGGCGCCGGGGTCGAAGGTGATCCCCACGCCGTCCATCTGGAAGATCTTCTGGTACTGCTTCACGAGCGCGTTCTTGGGCTCGGTCAGCACCTTGACGAGGTCGTCGGCCGCCAGCGGCGCGAGCGGGCTGATGATCGGCAGCCGGCCCACCAGCTCCGGGATCAGGCCAAAGCGCAGCAGGTCCTCGGGCTCCACGTCCTCGAACGGGTCGGCCTTCTTCTCCAGCCGTCCGCCGTCCTTGGCGCCAAAGCCGATCTGCCGCTTGCCCGTGCGCGCCTCGATGATCTTTTCCAGTCCGTCGAACGCCCCGCCGCAGATGAAGAGGATGTGGCGGGTGTTGATCTGGATGTACTCCTGCTGCGGGTGCTTGCGGCCCCCCTGCGGCGGCACCGAGGCCGTGGTGCCCTCCAGGATCTTGAGCAGCGCCTGCTGCACGCCTTCGCCCGACACGTCGCGGGTGATGGACGGGTTCTCGCTCTTGCGCGCGACCTTGTCGATCTCGTCGATGTAGATGATGCCGCGCTCGCACTCCGCCACGTTGAAGTCGGCGGCCTGCAGCAGGCGGACGAGGATGTTCTCCACGTCCTCGCCCACGTACCCGGCCTCCGTGAGCGTGGTGGCGTCCACGATGGTGAACGGCACGTGCAGCACCCGCGCCAGCGTCTGGGCCAGCAGCGTCTTGCCCACGCCCGTGCTGCCGATGAGCATGATGTTGGACTTGTCGAGCTCGACCTCGTCCATCACCCCGTGGTTGTTGACGCGCTTGTAGTGGTTGTAGACGCTGACCGAGAGCGACTTCTTGGCCTGCTCCTGCCCCACCACGTACTGGTCCAGCACCTCCTTGATCTCGAGGGGGGTGGGCACCGGCGTGGCGGCGCTGGTGGCCTCCTTGATCTCCTCCTCGGCCAGGATCTCGTTGCAGAGCGAGATGCACTCGTTGCAGATGTACACCGAGGGCCCGGAGATGAACCGCTTGACCGAGTCCTTGGATTTTCCGCAGAACGAGCAGCGGAGGTGCTTGTCGCTGGGCATACCTGGAACCTGCAGGTGAAAGGAAGAACGGCGAGGGACGGGCCGCCTCAGGCGGGGCCCGTCTCCGCCTCGTCGTGACGCACGGCCACCAGCTGCGCGGTGCCCCCGTGCGTGATCACCTCGTCGATCAGGCCGTAGTCCTTGGCCTCCTGCGCCGACATGAACCGGTCGCGGTCCAGGTCCGCCTCCACCTGCTGCTCGGTCTGCCCCGTGTGGTGGCTGAGGATCTGGTTGAGCCGCTGGCGCAGCCCCAGGATCTCGCGGGCCGCGATCTCGATGTCGGCCGCCGTGCCCTGGCTGCCGCCGCTGGGCTGGTGCAGCATGATGCGCGCGTTGGGAAGCGCGCTGCGCTTGCCCTTTTCACCCGCGCCCAGCAGGATGGCGCCCATGCTGGCCGCCGAGCCAATGCAGATGGTGTGCACGGGCGAGCGGATGTACTGCATGGTGTCGTAGATCGCCAGCCCCGCCGTCACCACCCCGCCGGGGGAGTTCACGTAGAGGTAGATGTCCTTTTCCGGGTTGTCCGCATCCAGGAACAGGAGCTGGGCGATGATGATGTTGGCGACGGTGTCGTCCACGGCGGTGCCGAGGAAAACGATCCGGTCCATCAGCAGGCGGCTGAAGATGTCGTAGCTGCGCTCGCCCCGGCTGGACCGCTCGATTACGTACGGCGGATAGATGGCCATTCTGTGCTGTCTTCTCCCTGGCGTGGTTGGGGAGGGCCGGCGGCCCTCCCCCCGGACCGCTTAGCCCTGCGTGATCGTGTTGCGCGTGCTCAGGTACTCGAAGACCTTTTCCTCCATGATCTCCGATTCCAGCTGCTGCATCTGTCCGGTGCGCTCCAGCTCCACCCACAGGTCGCTGGGCGTGCGGCCGTGCTGCTCGGCCAGCTTCTCCACCCGGGCGTCCACGTCGTCGGCCGAGGCGCGCAGCCCCTCGCGCTCGGCGAGGTGCTCCACCACCATCATCCGCTTGAGGGCGGTCTCGGCCTGCGGGCGAACCAGGGCGCGCAGCTGCGAGAAGCGTTCCTCGTCCTCGGCACTGCGCTGGCGCTTGCGGCCCTCCTTGTCGGGCACGTCGCCCGTCATGAACTCCACGTAGCGGTCCACCATGCTGTCGGGTACGTCAAAGGCGTTGGCCTCCACCACCTGCTGCAGCAGGGCGTCGCGCACGGTGGCGTCGGCGCGCGTCTTGGCGTCGTTCTGCATGTCGCCGCGCACCCGCTCGCGCAGGGCGTCCAGCGTCTCGAAGTCGCCCAGCCCCTTGGCGAACTCGTCGTCGAGCTCCGGCAGCTCCTTGCGGCGGCCTTCCACCAGCTTGATGCGCAGGCGCTGCTGCTGCCCGCGCTGGGCCTCGTCGGCAAAGTCCTCGGGGTAGGTGACGGGGAACTCGCCCTCGTCGCCTACGGCCAGCGTCATGATGGCCTGCTCGATGTCGGGGATGGCCTGCCCCTCGCCCAGCTCGAAGCGGAACTGGCGCCCCTCGGGCGACTCGTCCTGCGCCTCGGGGTCGTCCAGGTCCGTGATCTCCACCACCACCAGGTCGCCGTAGCCCGGGCGGGCGCCGTCGTCCAGCGGGCTGAGCGTGGCGCGCTCGCCGCGCAGCCGCTCCAGCAGGTCCGTGATGTCCTGGTCCGTGACGGTGTCCGCGGGGCGCGTGACCTCGAAGCCCTCCAGCGTGGTCAGCTCCACCGTGGGCTGCACCTCGAAGGCCACGTCAAAGTGCACGTCGCCGCCGTCACCGTGGTAGTGGACGTTCTCCACCTGGCCCTGCGTGATGGGGTTGAGCCCCGAAGAGCTCAGCGCCTCGCGGTAGGCGTCCTGGATGACCCGGTCCAGGGTCTCCTGCTCGATGTGGGGGCCGAACTGGCGCTCCACGATGGACGCGGGCGTCTTGCCCTTGCGGAACCCCGGCATGCGCACGGTGCCGGCGATCTTGGACGCCACCGACTGGCGGACGCGGCGAACGCGCTCGCTGGGCACGGTGATGGAGAGCCTGCGGCTCCAGGACGCGGGCTCCTGGACGTCTACGCGAAGCTCGGTAACGGGTGCGGTAGAATGCTCGGCCATCCGGCTGTCTATGTGCTTGAACGAACGGTACTTGAACGAGGTGCGAAAGGGGGGATTCGAACCCCCACGGCTTTAGGCCACTGGTTCCTAAGACCAGCGCGTCTACCATTCCGCCACTTTCGCGCGGGACGAACGGGCAAATATAGACCGCGCCCAATGGGGGGTCAACCAAGGGGCGTCCTCTGTGCACCGGGCCGGCGGATAACGGCGGGGGACAGGGGACAGGTTACAAGGGACAGCCACCCACGGCAGCCCGTGCACACGGCGGGTTTCCATCCCGGATGGCGAGCCCCGCGCCGGAGCGGCTGAAGCCGCCGCAACGACCGCGGAAAGCCCCACAACCCCCCGTGGGGCTTCAACCGCGTACCCCCGGCCCGCGGTGCGTCGAAATTGTCTCCGCGCGATCACGGTCCTGCCACCTGATACACCCAGGGTTCCCGTCGGACGCACATCGTCCTCATCCACCCGGAGAACGAGTGGCGCCGCCCGGCTCCAGGCCGGGC
>DATING010001277.1:0-3069 GCA_035474555.1 Longimicrobium sp.
GTGGCGGGGCTGGTGGAGATGGTGACGGAGATCCCCGCCCGCCGCCGCGTGGGGGTGATCACGGCCCCCGGCGACCGGCGCGACGAGGACATCCGCGGGCTGGGCCGGCTGTGCGCCCGGCTGGACCGCGTGATCGTCAAGGAGGACACGGACACCCGCGGCCGCCCCGCGGGCGAGGTGGCGCAGCTCGTCATCGAAGGCCTGCGCGAGGGCGGGATGCACGTGGACTGCATCGAGACGGAGCTGGACGAGCTGGATGCCGTGGACCGCGCCCTGTCGGGGCTGGAGGAGGGCGACCTGCTGATGGTGCTGGCGGACAAGGTGCCGACGGTGCTGGCGCACGTGCAGCGGCACGTGGACGGCGCGTCGGCGATGTAGGGGCAGGGAATAGGGAATAGGGAATAGGGAATAGCCTGCAACCGCGGGGGAACTGCGGGTTACAGGGGACAGGGTACAGGGGACAGCCTGCAACGGCGGGCGCGGGCGGGGCCGCTGCGGATACGCGGCGGCCTCGTCCGTTCCCCGTCCCGGCGAGGTGCCGGTGCGCGCGCCGGTGCCGGTTGGATGTTTACACCCTCTCCCACGCAGTTTGTGGGAGAGGGTGGGCGAGGTTTACGAGCCCGGGTGAGGGCCCCCGCCGGGCCCCGGCGCGGGGCGTGCATCGTCCGCGCGCTGGATTCTCCTGATTCGCTCCGTCGACGGATTCGATGCCGCCTCCCGATCCCTACAACGAGATCCGCCTGGTGGGCCTGCGCTCGCTGCGCGGGGCCAACTTCTGGTCGCGCCGCCCCATCACGCGCATGGACGTGGCCGTGGGCGAGTACGACGAGATCCACTCCGCCGAGGTGCCCGGCTTTACCGAGGCGCTCATCCGCACCATGCCGGGGCTGTGGACGCACCGCTGCAGCATCGGCGAGCGAGGGGGCTTCGTCACGCGCCTGCGCCGGGGCACCTACGCGCCCCACATCGCCGAGCACGTGGGGCTGGAGCTGCAGACGATGATCGGGCACGACGTGGGGTACGGCCGCGCCCGGGGCGGTGACCGCGAGGGCGAGTACACCGTCGTCTTCGAGCACCTGCACGCGGAAGTCGGCTTGCGCGCCGCGGCGCTGGCGCTGGACATCGTGCAGAAGGCGTTCGCGGGCGACCTGCACGACGTGGACTTCGCCCTGTCGGAGCTGCGCTCGCTGGCGGATTCGCCGGACATGCCGGCGCTCACGCAGCACGTGCTGTGCGGCATCACCGGCGGCGGGGACCGCGGGGCCGTGCGCGCGGAGATGCTGCGCCGCGGCGTGGACGACGAGGCGCTCATCATCGACGTGGCGCCGTCGTACATCCTGAACGTGGGGCTGCCGTACGCCCGCTCCGACGTGGCGGTGGTGCTGGACGCGGACGTGCAGGACGTCCCCGACCGCTACCGCGAAGAGGAGCGCAACCTGCAGCTGGTGTCGGTGCTGGCGGACGTGGTGCGGGACAACGGGATCGTGGTGGTGCCCGCGAAGGAATGGGAGGTGCAGGACATGGCGCGCGAGGCCGGGTGCCGGGTGGCCGTGTTCAGCACGGGCCCCCGGGTGTCGGCACGGGACGCGCGGGTGGCCTACGCCGTGGCCATGGTGCGCGACGGGCGCATCGTCATCGAGGCCCTGGGCGAGACGACGGACGGGGGCGAGGTGCTGCCGGAGGTGGATGCGCACGCGCAGGTGGCGGCGGCGCTGGCGGTGCACGCCCTTCGCGAGCTGGGGGCCGGAAACGTACAGGGAGCATGGAACAGCACTCGGAAGACGGAGCCGGAGCCGGCGTGATCCCGCGGGAGGCGGGGCTCACGCCCACGCGGCGGCGCACGGACCGCACCGCGGGCAAGCTGGTGCTCATCGGCGGCGCGTGCGAGCCGCAGGGCGAGGCATTGGGCGCGTTTCTGCGCCTGTCCAACGCGCTGGACGGGGGCAAGATCGTGGGCATCACCACGGCCTCGCAGGACCCCGCCAACTCCGCGCGCGAGTGGATGAAGTCCTTTGAGCAGGCGGGCGCCACGCACGTGGAGATCCCCATCGTGGACCGCCGCGACCGCGCGCAGGACCGGCGCATCGCAAAGATGATCCAGGAGGCGGACGGCATCTTCCTGGGCGGCGGCGACCAGGTGCACCTGGTGGCCACGGTGGGCGGGTCGCGGCTGGACCGTGCCATCCGCGAGGCGTACGCCAACGGCGCCACCATCTGCGGCACCAGCGCGGGCGCCGCGGCGCTCACGGAGACCATCCTGGCCGGCGGCGAACCCGACGAGTACGGGCAGATGCAGAGCGTTCACCTGGGCCCCGGCTTTGGCCTGCTGGGGTTCCGGGCCATGATCGACACCCACTTCACGCAGCGGCGCCGGCTGCAGCGCCTGTTCATGGTCATCGCCCAGAACCCGGAGCTGCTGGGGCTGGGGATCGACGAGGACACGGCGCTGGTGGTGGAGGGGCACCTGGGGCAGGTGGTGGGGCGCGGGTCGGTGACGTTCGTGGACGGGCGCGGCGTGCGCTTCGACAACGCCGACGAGTGCATGAGCGGAAAGCCGCTGACCCTGAGCTACCTGCGCGTGGGCATCGTGGGCGCGGGGTACACGCTCAACCTGCGCGAGCGCGAGCTGGAGGTGCTGCTGCAAGCCCGCCGCGACGAGAGCCGCGGCGAGAGCGAGTTGGAGGTGCTGCGCAGCGAGGCCATGGAGCCGCAGCCAGCGGAGCCGGCCGAGCCGGCGGAATCGGTCAAGCCGGCGGAGTCCGCGGAGTCGTAGGCGGCAGATTCGCGCCGTCAGGGATGTGCCGCCGGATGCCCATCCGGTGCGCTCCGATGGACGCTGCTCCCGGACAGGTTGTGCCGCGGCTGGCGCAATACGGACGGGGTTGACAGAGGACGATCGGCGGATTAGCTTGCTCTTCAACAATAGCCCCCACGCCTAGACGCCGGCTCGCCGGCGGATGCGCACCAGGGGGCTTGTTCATTCCCCCACCTTGCATCCGGCCTTGGCGCCTCCCAACGCGAGACGTCCCTGCACCAGGCCCGCTCTGAGCATCAAAGCTTCCGCCGTAA
>DATING010001278.1:0-2590 GCA_035474555.1 Longimicrobium sp.
CAAGGATGCGAGCCGTTCGCGGGCGCTGGCATCCGCCGCGAGCTCCGGCACGATCGCGTTGAACACGGAGGGGACGAAGTCCGTCATCGTCACCCCTTCCGTGCGGATCAGCTCCACGAGATAGTCCGCGTCCGTCTCGCCGTCCGTGCGCGGGATGATCGTCCGCCCGCCGACGGTGAGCGGCCAGAACAGCTGCCAGACGGCGCTGTCGTACACGTGCCGTGTCGTCTGGAGCACGCTGGCCGCGGACGCCGCGCCGAACGTCTCCGTCATCCAGTGGAAGCGGTTCGTGATCCCGCCGTGCGGCACCACCGCGCCCTTGGGCACGCCCGTCGATCCGGACGTGTAGATGGCGTAGATGGGATCGTCCGGCCCCGTCTCGCTCCCCAGGTCCGGCGTGTCGTCCGCATCGCCGGTCGCGTCGCCGATCACACCGCCGAGCCCCCCACTGACCTCGACGGCGAGCACGGGGACGCCGAGCACCGCCGCGAGGTCGTCCGTCCCCGCGCCGGCGAGCAGGAGGGGCGCGCCGAGGTCATCCAGCACCCGCCGCAGCCGCGCCTCCGGCCACTTCGCATCCAGCGGCACGAACGCCGCGCCCGCCTTCATCACGGCGAGCATGGCGACGGCCACGTGCGGCCCGCGCTCCGCCAGCACGGGGACGAACGCGCCGCGCGACAGACCGCGATCCCGCAGCGCGCGGGCGAGGCGGTTGGCGCTCGCGTTCAGCGCCGCGTAGGTGATCCGCGCATCCTCGTGCACCAGGGCGACGGCGCCGGGCGTGCGGCGGGCCTGCGCCTCCACGCGCTGGTGGATGCAGATGTCCAGCGGATACGGGCGCTCCGTCCCGTTCCACTCGGCCAGCACCTCGCGCTCCCCGTCCGTCAGCAGCTCGATCTCCGACAGGCGGCGCTCGGGATGCTCCGCGACCTGGCGGACGAGGCGCGCGAGGTGCTGGAGCATCCGCTCCGCCGTCGCCCGGTCGAAGAGGCCGGCATCGTATTCCAGCACCGTCGCCAGCCCCGCGTTGCCCCGCGAGCAGGTGAGCGTGAGGTCGAACTTGCTCGCCTGCTTTCCGCTGCCCGCCGCCTGGATGGCGAGCCCGGGGAGCGCCATGGCCGCCTCGCCCCCGCCCTCGTTCAGCGTGAACATCACCTGGAACAGGGGGGAATGGCTCAGCGAGCGCTCGGGCTGCAGCTCCGCCACCAGCTGCTCGAACGGGACATCCTGCCGCTCGTACGCGCCCAGCGTCACGTCGCGCACCCGGCGGACGAGCGCGCGGAATTTGGGATCGCCGCCCAGGTCCGTCCGCATCACGAGCGTGTTGACGAACAGGCCGATCAATCCCTCCGTCTCGCGCCGCGTGCGCCCGGCGATGGGCGTGCCCACCACCACGTCGTCGCTGCCGCTGTACTTCGCAAGCAGCGACTGGAAGGCCGCGAGCAGCACCATGTACAGCGTGGCGCCCTCGCCGCGGGCCAGCGCGTTCAGGCGCTCCAGCACGTCCGCCGGGACCATCATCGACACCGCCCCGCCCCGCTGCTGCGTCTGCGAGCGGGGGCAGTCCGTGGGCAGGTCCAGCACCTCCGGCGCGCCCGCGAGCTGCTCCTTCCACCACGCCAATTGCCGGTCCAGCACCGCACCCCGCAGCTGCTCGCGCTGCCACACCGCCGCGTCCGCGTACTGCACCGGCAGCGGCGCCAGGGGCGACTCCGCGCCCGCCGCGAAGGCCGTGTAGAGCGCCGTCATCTCGCGATGGAGCACGCCCAGGCTCCACCCGTCGGCCACGATGTGGTGCAGGGTCAGCAGGAGCACGTGCGCGTCCGCGTCCAGCCGCAGCAGCACGGCCCGGAAGAGCGGCCCCGCCGCCAGGTCGAACGGCCGCCCCGCCTCGTCGATGGCCCGCTGCCGCGCCGCCGCCTCGCGCGCCTCGCCCGGGAGCGCGGACAGGTCCTCCATCGCCAGCGCGAATCCAGCGAACGGCGCGATGACCTGCACGGGCGTGCCGTCCGCCTCGGCGAACGTCGTCCGCAACGCCTCGTGGCGGCGCACGACTTCGCCCAGCGCGCGCTCCAGGGCCGCGACGTCCAGCGCACCCGTCAGCCGCAGCGCCGCGGGCATGTTGTAGGTGGCGGTCCCCGGTGCCAGCCGGTCCAGGAACCACAGCCGCTCCTGCGCGAACGAGAGCGGCAGCGGCCCGTCGCGCTCCACCGGCACCACGGGCGGCAGCTGCGCCTGGCCCGCGCGGCGAAGCGCATCCACCCCCCGCGCCAGCTCCGCCACGGTGGGATGCTCGAAGACGTCGCGCAGGGGCAGCTCCACGCCCAGCACGTCGCGGATGCGGGACACGACGCGCGTGGCCAGCAGCGAGTGCCCGCCCAGGTCGAAGAAGCTCGTCTCCACGCCGACGCGCTCCCTCCGCAGCACGTCCGCGAAGATCCCGGCGAGCAGGTCCTCCTCCGGGGTCCGCGGTGCCACGTACGTCCCGGCCTCCGCGGCCGCCTCCGGCGCGGGGGGCGCGGGAAGGGCGCGGCGGTCCAGCTTGCCGTTGGGCGTCAGCGGGAGCGCTTCGATGGATACGAACGCGGAC
>DATING010001279.1:0-3125 GCA_035474555.1 Longimicrobium sp.
CAACGTGGCCAAGTACCTGGACTGGGACACGCGCTGGTCGGACCGCGTGGTCCCCGTGGTGGGCGACCTGGGCGATCCCCGGCTGGGGATGGACGAGGCCGCGTTCCGCGCCCTGGCGGACCGGACGGACTCCATCGTCCACAACGGCGGGGTGGTGAACTTCACCCTGCCGTACGGACGGATGCGCGGCCCCAACGTGGAGGGGACGGCCTGGGTGCTGCGCCTGGCCTGCGCCGGCCGCGCCAAGCCCGTGCACTTCGTCTCCACGCTGGGCGTGCTGGTGACCGCCGCGAGCTCGGACAAGCTGCTGCGCGAGGACGAGCCGCTCCCGGGGGTGGAGCGCGTGAACGGGCCGTACACACAGACCAAGTGGGCGGCGGATACGCTCGTGCAGGCCGCGGCCGCGCGGGGTGTGCCCGTGACGGTGCACCGGCCGGCGCGCGTGGGCCCCGACTCGCGCACGGGCGCCAGCAACGCCGAGGACTACTTCGCCCGCATGGTGCGGAGCGCGGCGGAGCTGGGCGCCGTGCCGGACATGGACTGGAACTGGGACGTGGCTCCCATCGAGCAGGTGGCCGCGCCCATCGTGCAGGCCGTGCTGGACCCGGCCTGGCTGGGCGGCACCTTTCACTACTTCAACCCGGAGCTGCTCCCCTTCACCGCCATCGCCCAGGCGGTGCGGCAGGCGGGGTGGCCCGTGCAGGTCCTGCCGTACGCCGCGTGGCGCGAGCGGGCCCTGGCCGCCGCGCAGGACGCGTCGCATCCCCTGTTTCCGCTGCTGCCGCTCTTTCCCCGCGAGCTCAAGGGCGGGGGCCTGGTTCCCCTCTTCGCCACCCCTGCCACCACGCGGCTGATGGAGGCCGCGGGCGTGGCGTGGACGGAGCCGGACCGCGCCTACGTGGGCCGCACCCTCTCGTACTTCATCCGCCATGGGGTGCTGCAGGCCCCCGCCACCCCCTCGGAGCCGCCGGCATGATGGAAACCATTCGCGTCCTGCGCACCTTCTTGATCGTCTGGCTGGGCCAGATCGTCAGCACCGTGGGCTCCAGCCTCACCGGCTTCGTGCTGGGCGTCTGGGTCTACCAGCAGACGGGGAGCGCCACCCAGTTCGCCCTGATCGCCCTGGCGGCCACGGTGCCGTCCATCCTGCTGGCGCCCATCGCGGGCGCCCTGGTAGACCGCCACGACCGCCGCACGGTGATGATCCTGGCGGACTTCGGGGCGGCGGCCAGCACGGTCGTGCTGGCGCTGCTGTACTCGGCGGACGCCCTGCAGGTGTGGCACATCTGGGCCGCAACGGGCTTTACGGCCATCTGCGGCGCGTTCCAGGGCCCGGCCTACGGCGCCTCGCTGTCCATGCTGGTGCCGCCGGAGCACCGCGCGCGGGCCAACGGCCTCATGCAGACGGGGCAGGCGCTGGCCATCATCGCCCCCGTGCTGGCGGCGGGGCTGGTGGCGACCATCGGCGTGGGCGGGGTGATCGCCATCGACCTGTGCACCTTCGCGTTCGCCGTCCTCACGCTGTTCGTCGTGCGCATTCCGCGCCCCGAGGTGAGCGCCGCGGGCGCGGCCGCCCGGGGGTCGCTGCGCCGCGAGGCCGCGTACGGGTGGGAGTACCTGCGGGGGCGCTCGGGGCTCTTCTGGCTCACGGTGCTGTTCGCGTTCTTCAACTTCTTCATCAGCATCAGCGCCGTGCTGGTGCAGCCGCTGATCCTCTCGTTCTCCTCCGTGGTCTCGCTGGGGTGGCTGATGATGGCCGGCGGCAGCGGCATGCTGGCGGGGAGCCTGGTGATGGGCGCCTGGGGCGGGCCCAAGCGGCGCATCAACGGCGTGCTCGGGTTCGTGATCCTGGGCGGCATTGCGATGTTCATGCACGGGCTGGCGCCCTCGCCCTGGCTCATCGCCGTGATGGCGCCGGCGTTCCTCTTCACCATCCCGTTCGTGGGCGGATCGTTCACGGCCATCCTGCAGGGGCGCGTGCCGCCCGACGTGCAGGGCCGCGTGTTCGCCATGGTGCGGATGCTGAGCAGCATCGCCACGCCCGCCGCCTATCTCCTTGCCGGCCCCCTGGCCGACCGCGTGTTCGAGCCGGCGATGGCCCCCGGCGGCGCCCTGGCCGGCGTGCTTGGCCCCGTCATCGGCACGGGCGAGGGACGCGGCATCGCGGTGATGTTCATGCTCAGCGGCCTGGTGCTGGCCCTGGGCGCCATGGCCGCGTGGGGCAACACCGCCATCCGCAGCGTGGAGCAGCCGGAGGGGATGGAGCCCGCGCCCGCGCCGGCCCCCGCGGCCTCCGCCGATCCCGCCATGGCGACGGTCACGGGGGACTGAGGCGGCGTTCGCGGGGACTGCGGGCGGGAAGAACGGACGCGATCGGGGGATACGGATCGCGAACGGGAAGAACGGACGCGATCGGGATTTGGATCGCGACCGGCCGGGTTCCCGACGCGGGGCAGGCATCCAGCCCCGGCGATTGAAATCGCGGCACCGGAAACGTGATGTCGGCCTTCGCCGACGGCTCGCGGCACGGCGGATCAGCGTCGCGGATGCGGAGCCCGGACGGCGACGGCACCCGGCTTCGGTGACGGACCCAATCCCACCTCCCCCAAACTTGGGGGAGGTCGCGAGGAATCGAGCGGGAGGGGGCGCCCGGCGGGAGCCTGCCACCCGAGACGAAATTTCTCCCCTCCCCGGCGGGTTTTCCGGGCGAGGAAGCGGCAGGGAAGCGGGCAGGAAGCGGGGCAGGAAGCGGGCAGGAAAACAGGATCGGGGGATCGAGATGGACGCGCAGCCGTCCGCCCCTGTTGCTACATCCACTCCCGGCAGATTTTTGCCCGGCCGGGATTTCACCGAGGATCGGAAGCCACACGATGCCGTTGCAGTTGAAGCCCGACCAGCACCAGGCGTTCTTCGACACGCACCAGGCCCCGGCACCCATGCTGGACCTGCTGGGCGCCGCCGCGCTGCGCATGGCCGCCGCCGCCACGCGCCTGGGCGTGTTCGATACGCTCGCCCAGGGGCCGCTGCCCGCGGACGAGGTCGCCCAGCGCACGGGCACCGACCCGCGCGGCACGCTCGTGCTGCTGGACGCGCTGCACGCGCACGGCTACGTGGACCGCGACGAG